>JANXXR010000265.1 GCA_025350525.1 Deltaproteobacteria bacterium | reverse complement strand
TGGGGCTCGAGCTGCGCGACGTGCCGCTGGCGGGTCTCGCCAAGAGCCGGGTGCTGGAGGACGAGGAGCGCTTCGCCGCCCGGCAGGGCTTTCGCACCGCGGACGCCTGGGCGGAGAAGGCGGGGCCTGAGCCGGAGGTGTTGCCTCTCGAGGGCACCGGTGACCCCGGTCTCGCGGCGGAGGCACCGGCCCCCGTTGCCCCGGCGCCTTCCCGCCTCGGCCGCTCGCGCAAGAAGGGCCGCTTCACGCAGGGCGAGATCGAGCGCAGCCCGGAGCGCGTCTTCTTGCCGGGCCAGAAGAACCCCATCGTGCTGCGCCAGAACACCAGCGAGCTGCACCTGCTCGCCCGGCTGCGCGACGAGGCGCACCGCTTCGCCATCACCTTCCACCGCAAGCTGCGCCGCGAGCGGAACTTCAAGTCGGTGCTGGAGGAGATCGCGGGCATCGGCGACAAGCGCAAGCGCGCGCTGCTTTCGCACTTCGGCTCGCTCAAGCGCATCCGCGCCGCGACGGTCGAGGACCTGGTGCAGGTGGAGGGGTTCAACCAGGAGCTGGCCGTGCGCGTGCAGCAGTTCCTCGCCGCGCAGTCGCCCGCGATCGAGGCCAGGGAAGCGGCCGAGGGCGGCGCCGATCTCGACGGCGGCGCGCCTCCGGAAGCGGGTCTCCCGGGCGAGGCGCTGCTGCGCGACCGCGAGGACGTGGCGTTTGATGCTGCCGCCGTCGAGCTGGAGGTTCTGGAAGAGGACGAGACCCCGTTGGTGGAAGAGGGCGATGCCGGTTGACGCAATGGACCGTTTTTCCTTGCCCGCCTGCGCCTCCTGTCCTACAAGGTTCGGCCTCGCAGGGGGGCTCTCGGCCCCGAGACGTGAAAGGATCACAGTCGATGAAGCTTTACCCGAAGATCATCCCCGCCATCGCTCGCGACGTCATCGCAACACTGATGGCGGATGGCGACGCAGAGGTGGAGACGATGCGGGTCGCGGACGCCGAGATGGACATGGCGGCCATCCTCAAGGAATACCTCGCTTCCGAAGAGCGCGTGAACCAGGCGACCCGCGAAGCGCTCGAGCGCCGCGGCTACGATCATTCCCGCTTCAACACCGTCAAGCGCGAGATGGCCGACGTGCGCGGCTTCAAGATGGGCGACGAGGGCATCGACTACATCATCAACCAGATGATCGAGTTCCTGCTCATCTCGCGCAACGTCGAAGAGGTCTTTGCCGAGGACCACACCATCCGCAGGAAGATCTACCAGGTCTTCAAGAAGCACCTCGACGTCGACGAGGACATCGACCGCGAGGCGCGCGCGCGACTGAAGCACCTGTCGGAGGGCACGCAGGCGTGGGAGGTCGAGTACCAGAAGACGGTGGAGCAGATCCGGCGGAACAAGGGACTGTTGTAGAGAAGGCCTCAGGCTTCAGGCCCCAGGTTGAACAACTCAGCGGCGCTGGCTTTGTTCGGCCAGGCGCCGCTTTCCATTTCCGGTGGCTTCGATCAATTGGGCGCGGATGACCTTGCCGCGCACTTCGCCCACTGCCACCAGCGGCAGGCGGCGATCGTCGTCGCTGACCCAGACGTGGGCCGCGCGCTTCACCTTGGGGTCGTCCACGCGAACGGCGTCGGCGTCGATGCGCACCGACGGCATGCGGCCGAGCGGCGTGTCGATGGTCTCGCGCCCGCCGATCTGACCCAGCACCCTCCAGATCCTGCGGCCCGCGTAGACCTCCAGGCAGACGGGTGAGCCCGGCTTCATCGGCTGCGCGCGCAGGAAATAGAGCGTGGAGAGGATGTCGCGCACGTCGGATCCAGCCGCCAGCGAGAAGGGCTCGGGTTCGCCGTTCTTGGTCGCCTGCACGGCCAGCGCTCCGCTCACCGGTGGAAAGTCGAGCTGAACCGCGCGGTGCAGCGCTCCTTCGTCCACGTCCTCGTGGTAGCGCAGCACGGAGAAGTCGGGCGCCAACAGCGCGGTGACGAACGCTTCGTAGTGGCCGACGTTGGTGGAGACGAAGGCGCTGGTCCTGGCGCGCGAGGTCAGCTCCACCGCGGCGCGCTTCTCTCCGGGCGGAGCGGGCCGCACCCGCACCTCGAAAGTGCCCACGTCGGCGCCCAGCGCGTCGAGGCGGAAGCTGAGCACTTCGCCCGGCGCGAAGCGCGCCACCTGCAGCTTCTGCGGAGGGCAGACCGGAGCGGCGACCAGCAGCAGGGCGAGGAGCGGCGTCATGCCTTCAAGACTACCGCAGCGCGCGGGGTATTCAGCGGGCGCCGAGCTTGCGCTCGCCCGCCAGCGCCTCGATGCGCGCGGCCAGGTGCTCGCGCATGGCGGCGAAGGCGCGCGGATCGCGGGAGAAGGTGCGCATCCCCGGCGCCACCGCGCGTGCCTCCGCCCGGGCCAGCGCCGGATCGCCCAGCTGTGCGCAGAGCGTCAGGTAGGCGTGGTCGGCGAGGCCGCGCGAGATCTGCACCAGCCGCAAGGACTCCACCGGCACGTCGCGCGTCCCGCCGATGCGCGCGGGAGTTCCCGGATAGTAGAGCGTGCCGTCGCCGTTGCCCGCGAAGGCCCACTGCGACTTCCAGGGGTCGAGCCCGTCGTAGGCGAAGACGGTGTCGAAGTAGAGCTCGCCCTTGACGTCGCTCGCGAAGGCCAGCGTTCCCATCACCCGCGCCGCGGTGGCGGGGGCGTCGATCATGTAGCTGGGCCAGCCGCGGAAGGCGGGATCGAGCACGGGCTTGCCGTCGTTGCTGCAGCCGTGGGACAGGCAGCTCTGGTACCACCAGAGGTTCGCGTACTTCGAGCGCGGGACGGCGCGCGGGCAGGTCGGGTTGCGCTCTCCCACGCAGTTGATCACCGGCGTGAAGAGATCGACGCTGGGCAGGTCGGACGAGGCCGCGGTGGTGACCAGGCGCCGCACTTCGGGCGCGTCCTCCAGCACCTCGCGGGCGTCGGCCTCGACGGCGGGAAAGTCCTTCTCCGCCGGTTCGTCGTGCACATAGCGAAAGAGGCGGTCGAGCCAGCCGCGCTTGCGGAAGTGCGCGACCCACGCCTGCCGGTACGACCGTCGCTGCGCGCGGGAGAGCTTGCCGGGCTCGCGCAACTCGACGGCGGTGAAGCGCGCTCCCGAGGGCAGCGCCGTGCCGTCGAGGAAGGGCGCGATTTCGGCGTCGTACGCGGTCCAGTCGAGGCTGCCGCCCTTGCGCAGCGGCGGCGCGTCCTGCGTGCCGCCCATCAGCGTGATGCCGCGGCGGAGCGCCAGCAGATCGTAGGCGCGGGTCAGCTCGCGATTTGCCTCCGGGCCGCGCCCATGGCCCTTGGCCGCGCTGTAGCCCGAGAAGCCGAAGGCGGTGGCCAGCGCCGGTGTCGCGGGGAGATCGAAGCCGCGGATCTTCAGCTCGACCGGCACCACCAGCTTTCCGCCGCGCCACGAGAGCGCGACCGACGCCGCGCTGCGCCCGGCAGCGGCGCCGCGGGGGACGCAGGCCTCGACGAAGATCGACTGCACGCGGCCCTCCGGCACGTCGACGGGAAAGGCCCGGCGCTCCTCGCCGTAGATCGCGTCGCGGACGGGGACGAGCGCGTCGGGCCACTCGCCGGCCTCGCCATCGGGGCCGGAGGGATGCTCGAGCAGCAGCGTCGCCACCCGGGACAGCTCGAGCCGCGCGCTGCCGGAATGGAAGGCGGCCGCCGTCGCCGAGAGCGCGCGCGCAGGTCCGCGCACCACGATCTGCGCGCCGCTGCACTCTCCGCCGGCGGCGGCCAGCTTGATGCGCGCGGCCTTCAGCGCCAGCGCGGGCGCCGGCGTCTGTGGCCGCACCTTCTCGGATTCGTCGGCGATCCAGACCTGCAGCGCCGCTGCGAGCGCGACCCAGAGCATGGCGGCCACAAGGTGCGGCGCTCGCCTCGCCACCGCAACCTTGCCGATGGCGCGATGTTCAACCCGTGCCAGGCGCGATGCTCTCGCCTGCGGACGGCCCGGCGTTCTAAACTGCGCCCATGCCAGATCATCTCGAAGACTATTCCGAGCAGGAAGACGAAGACAAAAAGTCGGGCCGGTCGCTGGGCACCAAGCGCAAGTTCGAGGAGTTCGACTGCCCCTCCTGCAGCGCCAACAATCCCTTCGACACCTTCGGCAACGGCGACGAGGTGCTCTGCAACTGGTGCGCGATGGAGTTCCGCGCCACGGTGGACGAAGAGGGCAACCTCAAGCTGAAGGAAACGTGAAGGGCGTCGCGCGCAGGGAGGTCCGCAAGCTTTCGGGCGGCGAGTGGACCGCCACCGATGACGACATCGTCGCCGAGGAGCCGCTCGAGATCCGCGCCGCCGGCGAGACCATGGCCATCACCATGCGGACGCCGGGCGCCGACCGCGAGCTGGCCATCGGCTTCCTCTTCGCCGAGGGCGTCATCGCCACCCGGGACGACGTCGGCAGCGTCGCCCACTGCGGGCGGCCCGACCAGGAGGGCTTCGGGAACACCATCGACGTGCGGCCCGGCGCGGGTGTCTCGCTGGACCTCGACCGGCTCTCGGCGACGCGGCGCGGGACCTTGACCACCGCCGCCTGCGGCGTCTGCGGGCGGCGCACCGTCGACGACGTCATCGGCCGCTGCGCGCCGCAGAAAGTTGCCACGGCAATGATTGCGCATGCAATGATTTCGCAGGCCACCGCGGCGCTGCGCAAGCTGCAGCCCAACTTTACCCGCACCGGCGGCATCCACGCCGCTGCGCTGCACGACGCCCGCGGCGAGGTGCTGGCCGCCTTCGAGGACATCGGGCGCCACAACGCCCTCGACAAGGTGGTCGGCAAGCTGGTGCTGGAGGGGCGCATCCCCGGCAGCGAGGCGGCGCTGCTGGTGGTGAGCGGGCGGGCCAGCTTCGAGGTGGTGCAGAAGGCCTCGGCGGCGGGGATCCCCATCGTCGCCAGCGTCTCGGCGGCCAGCTCGCTGGCGGTCGATCTGGCGCGGGCGGCGGGCATCACGCTTTGCGGCTTCGTCCGCGACGGCAACATGACGGTGTACGCGCACGCGGAGAGGATCGCGTGACGCAGGCCTCAGGCCTCAGGCTTCATGCCTCAGGCCTGAAGCCAAGTCGAGTTCAGAAACTATTTTTTCGGAGCCGCGGTCCGGCGGGTTGCGCGCTCTTCCTTTTTGCGACGCTGCCTCTCGAGAAATCCAATCCGCGGCTGCGGCGGAGCTTTGGGTACAGCAGGCTGCGTCGGCGACTTCTCGCCTGAGGCCTGAGGCGTGACGCCTGAGGCCGCGTCACCAGCCGCCTTCCCGACAGTCCTGGAATCCGTCTTCCTCGTCTCCGCCGCGAACCACAGCACCCGGCGCACCACC
Source organism: Deltaproteobacteria bacterium (assembly GCA_025350525.1). Classification (GTDB taxonomy): domain Bacteria; phylum Myxococcota; class Myxococcia; order Myxococcales; family 40CM-4-68-19; genus 40CM-4-68-19. The sequence goes on along the minus strand of JANXXR010000265.1, from coordinate 26,245 downwards.
AGCGTCGCGTAGGCGCCGGGCGGCAGCGTAAAGGACAGGTTGACCTTGAGGCGGCCGCGGTTCAGCTCGTCGCGGCGCGGCTCGTTGACGCGAAGCTTGCCCGGCACCACGAAGAGCGGGCGCTCCTCGTGCTTGAAGAAGAGCTGCCGGGTCTCGGGCACGCGCAGGCTCTCGAGGGTGAGGCCCTGCGCCTTTAGCGCGCCCAGCGCCGCCAACTGGACCTTCTCGTCGTCGAAGGTCGAGTCCGGCGCCAGCAGCGGAAAGGTCTTGGCCCACAGCTCGTCGCGCAGCTCCCGGGGCATCGCCCGCGGAAAGGTGAGCGCGCCGGCCTGGTAGCGCAGGCCGATCAGCTCCGCTGCCGGCACCCGCCCGGCCAGGTAGCGCTTGGCGCCCTCGTTCCAGACGAAGCTCTGCAGCTCGAAGAGCACCATCGCCCGCAGCCGCCGGTCGATGTGCAGGAAGGCGCCCTTGAAGTCCTTGGGATCCTCGCGCAGCTTGCGCAGCACCGGCGCGTAGCGCTTGCCGGCGTCGTGCGGCGCGCGCAAGAGCCACTCGCCCCAGTGGTCGCGCCAGAAGGCTTTCACCTTGGCGTCGTCACTCTTGTCGAGGTCGCTGGGCGTCGCCAGGAAAGCCTTGAGCGCCTGCTCCCAGTCGCCGTGCAGGAGGTGTTTGGCGATGAAGCCCTGCCCGTGCTTCAAGAAGCCGAAGCGCTGCGAGTCGAAGTAGTTGACCACTCCCGCGCGCTGGACCTCGGCGACGCTCTCCGCCACCCGGGCCGCCTCCGGCTCCGCCAGGTCGCGGACGGTGACTTCGAAGCGGTTGGCGGTGATGTTGGCGGAGGTGAGCGGCTGCGCCACGCGCCCGATCAGCTTGAGCCGCAGGTCGCCCGACTGCACGATGTCGGAGGTGCCCAGCGCGCCGCCGAAGACGCCGACCAGCTGCTCGGTGCGGCCTTGCTTGTCCTTGAGCCCGCAGATGGAGAGGTTGCGGTGCCGGACCCCGAACTCCTTGGAGAGCCGCTCCAGCGCCTGCAGGGTCGAGACCTTCTGCTTGTCCATGCTGTAGACCCAGACGGGGCCGTCGGGGTCCTGTTCGAAGCGATATCCCTCGCGGACGACGAAGTCTTCTGGCCGCTGCTTGATCTTCACGCCGCGCCGCGTACCAGACCCCCCGCGCAGGCGCAAGGAAAGCCTCGGCGGGCGGCCCGCTCGAATTGCGGCCCCGCGGGTGATAGAGTACCGCGTCCGGATCTCGTTGGTCGGGGGACCAAAGCCGATGCCTTTCAGCGCCGACGAAAAGACCCCTCCGCGCAAAGTGCCCGCGTCCGCTCCCACCGCCATCCCCAGGATGATCCTCAAAGGTCCCGCCGGGGACCTCACCGAGTTTCCGCTCGGCGAGAACAACGTCCTCGGGCGGAGCACCACCGCCTCGGTGCGGCTGGCCGACCGCGAGGTCTCGCGCAAGCACACCCAGGTGGACAAGGAGGGCGACGACTACATCCTGCGGGACCTCGGCTCCTCCAACGGGACCTTCCTCAACGGCAAGCGCATCTTCGGCCCCACCAAGCTGAAGGACGGCGACGAAGTCGTCATCGGCACCTCCAAGCTGGAGTTCCGCCTCAGCCGCGGCGGCGCCAAGCCGAAGAACGCCGAGATCGTCCGCGACGAGGACGTCAAGAAGGAGCTGGAGGGCGTGGTGGCCCGCGTCGGCGCCAAGGCCAACTTCGCGCCGGTCGATCAGGTCCACGACACCGGCCAGCTCAAGCGCGACTACGAGCGGCTGCGCATCGGGCACGAGTTCTCCAACTACGTCCGGCTCGAGCGCGACCTGAACGAGCTGCTCACCCGCATCCTCCAGATCGCTTTCGACCTCATCCCCTGCGACAACGGCGTCATCCTCCTGCGGGACGCGCAGTCGCACGAGCTGGTCATCCAGGCGATGCGGCAGCGCAAGCCGGGGCAGGGCAAGGTGCTGGTCTCGGACACGCTGCTCACCCAGGTGCAGGCCACCAAGGAGGGCGTGCTCACAAGCGACGCCATCTCCGACGAGCGCTTCGCCTCCTCGCACTCCATCATCGCGCTGGGCGTGCGCAGCGCCATGGCGGTGCCGCTGCTCTCCAGCTCGGCCGACGAGGTGAAGGGCATCATGTTCCTCGACTCGCGCGAGCGCATCGCCGCCTTCACCACCAAGGACCTGGAGGTGCTCTCGGCCATCGCCGCGCAGGCCTCGGTGGCGCTGGAGAACAGCGAGTACGCCCGGGCGCTGGAGCACGAGGCCACCCAGCGCGCCCAGCTCTCGCGGTTCTTGAGCCCGGCGCTGGTGGAGCAGGCCGCGCGCGGCAGCATCGAGCTCTCCAAGGGCGGCGCCCTCACCGAGCTGACCATCCTCTTCTCCGACATCCGCGGCTTCACCAGCATCTCGGAGAAGATGCCGGCCCAGGAAGTGGTCAAGATGATGAACGACTACTTCGAGCTGATGGTCGACATCCTCTTCGAGCACAATGGCATCCTCGACAAGTTCATCGGCGACGCCATCATGGGCTTGTGGGGCGCGCCGGTGAAGCGCCCCGACGACGCCACCCAGGCGGTGCGGGCGGCGGTGAAGATGCAGGCGCGGCTCAAGGAGTGGAACGAGGACCGCGTCGCCTCGGGTAAGGTGCCGCTCAAGATCGGCATCGGCCTGCACACCGGGCATGTCGTCGTCGGCAACATGGGGTCGTCCAAGGCGCTCAGCTACACCGCCATCGGCGACGGTGTGAACCTGGCCTCGCGGCTCTGCGGCGTGGCGCGCGAGGACATGGTGGTGATTTCGGAAGAGTGCGCGCAGCGCGCCGGCAAGGACAAGTTCGTCCTCGAAGCCATGCCGCCGGCCAAAGTGAAGAACCGCGAGGCGCCCGTGGAGATCTACCGGGTCATCTCCGCCCTCGACGTGTAGCGGCTTCAAGCGCACCACGGAGGCACAGAGGCGGGGAGGGCTTAAGGGTTGCCTCGGCCACGACCGTGCTCGGAACGGGCGGTCGCCTCGGGCCCAGCAATCCTTGCTCCGTGCCCTCCGTGCCTCCGTGGTGCGCCTTGCTTTTTCTCCGTCCAGTTGACGGAAGAAAAGTTGCGCGCTGGCGATGCTGGGGCAAGCTGGCTGCATGGCTGACCCGGCCGCCGCCAAGTCCCAGCCGCCGCTCCCGCAAAAGCGCGCTCTCCAGCGCTGCCCAAACTGCGAGGTGCGCTGCGACGTCAGCTGCTTCGTCGATGGCGCTTTGGCCCGCTGCGGCCACTGCGGCGTCCGCTTCGAAGTGCAGCGCGAAAAGACCCCGCCGCCGCCGGTGATGGCCGTGCCTGAGCTCAAGCTCGCCGACGGGCCGCTGCCGGCGCTGGACGGTTTCGTGGTGCACGAGCGCATCGGGCAGGGCGGCATGGGCGAGGTCTTCCGCTGCACCCGCGCCTCCGACCAGCGCGCCGTCGCCGTCAAGATCCTCACGCCGCAGATGGCCGCGGTGCCGGACTACGTGCGCCGCTTCGGCCGCGAGGCGGCGGCGATGGCCCAGCTCGATCATCCCGGCATCGTCCGGCTGGTCGGCCGCGGGAAGGCGGGCGCGCACGTCTTCATCGCCATGGAGTTGATCGAGGGCGTCTCGCTGCGGCTCTGGGCGCACAAGCAGCGCCCGACGGCGCGCCAATTGGCGCGGCTCCTCGCGCAGGTGGCGCACGCGCTTGCCTACGCGCACGCGAGGGCGGTGGTGCACCGCGACTTGAAGCCCGACAACGTGCTGGTCACCCCCGACCAGCGCACCAAGGTTCTCGACTTCGGCCTCGCCGGACTGCACGCCGCCGGCGCCGAGTGCCTGACCCAGAGCCACGTGGCGATGGGCACCGCCAATTACATGGCGCCCGAGCAGCGCAAGGACGCCAAGCGCGCCGATCACCGCGCCGACCTCTATTCCTTTGGAGTGATGTCCTACGAGCTGCTCACCGGCGAGCTGCCGGTGGGGCGCTTTCCGCCGCCGTCGAAAGTGGTCGCCGGCCTCGACCCGCGCTGGGACGCGCTGGTCGAGCGCTGCCTCGAGCTGGAGCCGTCGGCGCGGCCGCACAGCGCGCTGGAACTGGCGCACGGCCTCGAGACGCTGGCGGGAGTGACGGCGCCCATGGAGCTTGCGCCCCGCACGCGCCGCAAGGCCGGCAAGTCCGGCATCTGGTCCTGGCTGGGCATCGGCTCCGCCGTGGCGGTGGTGCTGGGCGTGGTCTCGCTGCACGTCGCGCAGGATCACGTGGCCCGCCGTCCGCCCGCGCCCACCGCGCGGGTCGCGCCCCACAAAGCCTTGCGCCGCTGACTGGAAGCGCGGGTCCGGGAACGCGCCGCCTACGGCTTGGCCGCGCCGCTCCTGGGCTTGTAGAAGAGCACCACCGTCAGGCAATGGAACTCGTTGTCGCTCGACTGCATGACGGTGCGGTCGATGATCTCGAGGTCGGCGTTGGCGCGCAGCCACCGCGTCACCTGCTCGCCGAGATCGTCCCGCTCCTTGGCCTTGGTCGCCGAGAACACCTTCACGCCAGTGAACATCCCGCCCCCTCCCTGCTGCGAATCCCGACGATTTTCCACTCGCACGGCTGCTTGTCAAATTCAACGACGCCTCGGCGACCTGATCCGCTACCTCGACGGAGCGCGGGCCGCGCCGGACTAGCGGACACTCTGCCGTCTACCGAGGTGGCGCCCCCGCAGGCCTGTTGCTAGTTTGGCGCATGGCGCACGCCCAGCCTCCGGTTCCTTCGATCGAAGCGCTGCATCGCCTCCTCGGCGGCCTGCAGACGTTCATCCGCGAGCACCTGGCGCTGGCGCGGGCCGAGATCAAGGACGACGCACGCGCCATGGCGCGGGAGCTGATGGTCAGCGCGGCCGGCTTGCCCGCGCTGATCTCCGGGTATTTGCTCCTCATGATCGCCGCCGGATACCTGCTCTCCCTCTGGCTGCCACTCTGGGCGGCCTTCGGCATCGTCGGGCTGCTGAACCTGGCCGGCGGCGGCGCGATCACCTGGCTCGGGCTGCGCAAGGTGATACAGACACGCGTGAGCATTCCGGGCACCGGCGAGGAGCTGCAGCGCGACAAGGCCTGGCTTTCGAATCTTGGCAGGAGGGACACATGGCAGACACCAGCAGGGACCCGGCCGCAATTCGCGCCGGCATCGAGCGCGCCCGCGAACAGATCGAACAATCGGTAAACGACCTGCGCGACAACGTCTCCGATACCTTCAATTGGCGCAGCGCGGTCCGCAGGCATCCGGTGGCGGCCTTTTCGGGCGCGCTCATCATTGGAATGCTGTTCGCAAAGGCGACCACCCGATGAGCATGGAACAGACGCAGGGAACCGCGGTGCAGAAGAGCGTGGCGCAGACGGAGTTGGAGGCGTTCCAGGAAGGCATCGAGCTGGGGAAGCAGTACGCCTCGGTCGCCGCCCGCAGGGTGGCGGCGTGGGCGGAGGAAAATCCGGGGCAGGTCATCGCGGTCGGCGCCGGCGCGGGGTTCATCCTCGGGAAGCTGCTCTTCCGTCAGCCGCGGCGGATTCAGGTGCGCGACCTCGACCTCGAGTGAAGGTCAGCAGCATTTAAATCCCACCACGGAGGCGCAGAGGTCGCAGAGGTTCTTGAGTTGTCTCCGGGCCACCTCCGAGTGGCGCGTGGACTCGGGCCCACCAAGCTTTTTTCTCCGCGCCCTCTGTGCCTCCGTGGTGTGCTTTGAGTTGTTCAGCGGGCGGGAGGTTTCGGACGGAGCATGGGTTCGGCGCGGGCCGAAGGAGAGAGCCCGACCCCGTTCTGGTAGACCATGGTGCCGCCCAGGACCGTCTCGACGGTGAGGATGGCCGCGCCCGAGATGGCCGCTGCCAGGTAGAGCGTGCGGGCCCGCGAAGGCAGCGGCAGCCTGGAGGCGGCGCGCCAGCCCGCGATCGGGATCCACACCGCCATCAGCACGAACCCGAGCGCCCGGTGCAGGTGCAGGAGCGCCTCGCCGGCGTCGCTGTGCGGTCCGAGCGACGCCTCGGCGCCGAGCCCGGTGAGGAGCGCCAGCACCGCGGCGGCGGTGCCGAAGAGCGTGTTCCAGCGGCCGGCGAGCAGCAGCGCCTCGCGGCGCAGGAGCAGGCCGAGCACGTCGAAGAGCGGCGCCATCAGCAGCAGCGCGACCGCGAAGTGCAGCACGAAAGGGTGAAGCTCGCCGGAGAGCAAGGCGCCATCCTGCCGGTGCTGCGCTTCGGGAGCAACAAAAGCCTACGGGTAGCGCACCACCACCACGGTGTGGATGCCGCCGCGGACGAGGAAGTCGCCGGTCACCTCGCAGCGCCGCGGCTTCAGCGCCGCCACCAGGTCGTCGAGGATGCGGTTGGTCACTGCCTCGTGAAACGCGCCCTCGTTGCGAAAGCTCCACAGGTAGAGCTTGAGGCTCTTCAGCTCGACGCAGGCCTCGGCCGGCGTATAGGCGATGCGGATGGTGGCGAAGTCGGGCTGCCCCGTCATCGGACAGAGGCAGGTGAACTCCGGGCTCTCGAAGCGGATCTCGTACTCCCGCTGCGGCGCCGGGTTGGGAAACGTCGCCAGGGTCGTCTGCGGCTGGGTGACCACCCGCGGCCGCAGGTTTACTTCCTTCGCTTTTGCCATCTTCGCTTTTGCCATCGATGCTGCGCGTCGTAACACCAGACGCTACGGCGCGCCAGCCGCGTAGAAGACCTGGCTCTCGGTGCCGTTGCGCGGGTCGCTCCAGGCGATGCGCAGCTTGCCGCCCTCGAAGACGAAGCCGGCATCGGTACACTCCGGCAGGTGAGCGGTCGTCCGGCAGGTCGGCGGACGGCGGCACACTAACCAAGTGCAAGGACCGAGACTTTCGGCCAAACGACCGATGCGGCGCCCTGCGTCAGGCAGTCTGGGGATGCCGCGAGCCTTGCCCTGCCGGGGAGTCCGGGGTACACAGCGCGGCCATGTCGAGGAAGGACCCCAGCAGTCCCCGCTCTCCCAAGCGCCGCGCCACCCCGGTCGTCTCCGCCACCGTGGAAGCGCGCTCCACCCGCAAGGCTACGGCGGCCGCCCGGGAGGCCCTCTTCGACACCGACTTCGGGCTGGCCTTGGCGCTGGGCCCGTCGTTCCGGCGGCGCCCGGACGCCTAAGGTCTCGCCAAGCACTTCCATTTCTGTTCAGCAGTGGAAAATGTTCTGTCATGGACCCAACCCTGACAGATACCCGCCCCCGCTTTGCCCGTCTGACCGATGGCACTGCCAAGCGCTCTTGGAAAGCCGCGCTTCCCGCGGTGATCATCATCTGCGCCATCGTGGCCTTGCTGGGCTACCTGGCCTCGTCGCTGAGCGCGTCCGAACAGCGCGCCCTGGCGGCGGAGCGCGAGTCGCAGCAGACCAAGGAACAGACGGTGGGCTTCACCAAGCAGATCACCGGATTGCAGAAAGACAACGCGCTCGCCAAGAGCCCGGGTCGCACCACCGTCGTACTCGAGGCCGACAAGAAGGCCAAGCACGCCTCGGCCTCGTGGGCGGCAGTGACCTGGGGCGAGCTGCCCGACGGCAAGACCTTCATGCGCGTCAACGCCTACGGCCTCGAGCCCAAGCTCGACGGCGGCAAGACCTATCACCTCTGGATGCAGCCCCTGAGCGGCGCGCCGGTGGACGTGGGCGCGCTCGAGGGCGACCAGAACGGCAGCGGCTACGCCATGAACTCGGAATTGCCCGCGGTGGACCAGGGCAAGGCCGTCATGCTGACCGCCGACGCCGAGGGCGCCAAGGCGCCGGGCGACGTCATCGCCAAGGCGGACCTGCCCGTGCTCAAGCCGTCGGTGAAGCCGCCGCCTGCCGCGAGCGACCTGCCCCAGGCCAAGACGGGGAGCACCTCGCAGCAGATGCACCAGGAAGCTGCCAAGCCCGCTGAGCCTGCGCCGCAGCAGCTCGGCAAGTAGCCGGACCGGACCACTTCGCCTCGGGCGCGTTGCCTCGAACAGGCAGCGCGCCCTTTCATTTTAATAATTCTTATTTTCTCGCTGCTTGCTCGAAGCTTGACCGAAGCGGCGCCTGCCTCTACGCTGCAGCCCCCCAACAGGCACTGCATTCAGCAGAGTTTCGGCGAGGAAAATCATGGGCGAAGAAGGACCTCCGAAAACAGAAATGATCAACCCCGCGCTCCTCGACGGGGTCTCGGCCAACTTCATCGTCAAGGGTCCGAACGGCGTCGAGAAGGCCTTCCCGATGCGGTCGATCACTGTGACCATCGGCCGGTCCGACGCCTGCGAGATCGCGGTCAAAGACAGCTCGATGTCCGGCAAGCACGCCGAGATCAGCAAGATCAACGGCGAGATTCGCGTCAAGGATCTGGGCTCGGCCAACGGCATCTGGCTCAACGGCGAGCGCGTCGACGACGTCGAGCTCTACGACGGCGACGTCCTGCGCTGCGGCCAGACTTCCATCCGGGTGGACGTGGTCGGCGGCCGCAAGCGCCCCGACGCGGGCATGAACCCGAAGATGCTGGCGGGCATCATCGTTGGCGTGCTCGTGCTGGCGGGCGCCGGCATCGGCGGCGGGCTCTACCTCAAGAAGAAGCAGCAGCGAAAGCGCGACCTCGCCACGCTCGGGGCCTTCGTCGGCGCCGCGCGCGAGGGCCAGAAGGCCAAGCCCTGCTCGGCGGCGGTGGACAAGGTGGCCGACGTGGCCCGCACGCTGAACACGCTGGGCAAGCCCAACTGCTCCGCCATCCCCAAGGGCGACGACGCCAAGCGCGTGGTGGCCGGCTACCGCGACCTCGCCCGCACCTACGACCGCATCGCCACTTCGATCTCGCAGTTCGCGGCGCAGTCGTCGGCTTCGGCGCAGGCGCTCACCGGCTCGGCCGAGCAGATCGCCGACGCCGATCTCAAGAACAAGGTCGCCGAGGCGCAGGATCTGGTCGAGCAGCGCTCGCAGGTGACCAATACCTTCATCGCCGACTGGAAGAAGCTGGGCCAGGCGACCAACACCTACGCCACCGAGCTGGACCAGGCCTTCCTGCAGGGCAACAAGGGAGTCTGCGCCGCGGTGGACAGGGGCGTGCAGGCCAAGACGGCCGGCGAAGTCCTGGTGGGCTGCAACAGGAACTTCGACAAGGCCAAGAACGCCGTCGAGGAGAAGCTCAAGGAGCTGGACGACGTGGCTGGCGGCGGCGAGGGCGCCCCAGAGTAGCCGTTGGCGGCCTTTTGGATCCTCTGCGCGCTCGCGATCGCAACGGTCGCGGGCGCGCTGCTTTTTCAGGCGCGCCGGATCAAGGCGCGGCACCTGCGCTTCGCCCGCGCGCCGTCGCCGGCCGCCTCGCCCGAGGGGACGCGGCTCGTCGATGCGCCCCGCGCGCTCTACCACGGCACCACCTTCGCCGACGGCACGGCGCTTCTGCTCCCGGCCTGGAAGGAGGCCTGCGTGTGCGATCTCTGGGCCACCGAGGCGGCGGTCTTCATCCAGCGCGAAGGGCCAGGCGCGCTCCTTTGCATCGAGCTGCGGGCCATCGAGGACGCCGCCCTCCACCGCGCCTTCGCGCCGCTGGCCGAGAAGGAGCTGCCCATGCTGCGGCTACGCTGGAGGCGCGGCGGGGAGACGGTGGTGACCGAGCTGTCGCTGCGCGGTGGCGCGGCTTCGCTGGAGACGCTGCGCCGCGAGATCCACCTGCGGCAGGGGAATGTCGCCGCGCAGCTCGCGCCGCTGCTCTCGCAGGTGCCCAAATGAAGATCACCGCGCTGGGCTCGGCGGACTCGTTCTGCTCGGCAGGCCGCGGGCACACCTGCTGGCTCATCGATGACGACCTCGGCGCCTGCGCGGTGGACTTCGGCGCCACCGCGCTTGCGGCCCTGAAGCGGCTGGGGCGCGATCCGTCCCAGCTGCAGGCGGTGCACTTCACGCACCTGCACGGCGACCACATCGGCGGCTGGCCCTTCCTGCTCGTCGATGCGGTGTACCGGCTCAGGCGCACCGCGCCGCTCGTCGTCACCGGTCCGCCCGGAACGCGCGACCGGCTGCACGCCCTGTGGGCCGCCTGCTTCGAGCGCGCCGCCGCCAGGCCGCTGCCGTTTGCGCTCGAGGTCCGCGAGCTCTTGCCCGGCGACGCGGCCCTGGTCTGCGGACGATCGATCCGCGCCTTCGCAGCGCAGCACATGACGCCGCCCGACGTGGCGCTCTCGCTGCGCCTCGGCGAGGTGGCCTTTACCGGCGACACCGGGCGCATCGCCGCTGGCCTCTGCGACGGGGCGCGGGCGCTGTTTGCGGAGTGCACGGAGATGGAGGCAGGCCTCAGGCCTGAAGCCTCCACTCACCGGCATCTGAACTGGGAGACGCTGCGCGCCGCTCTTCCGCCGGTACCGCTCATCGTCCTGGCGCATCTGGGGGCCGAGGCGCGCAGCGGGATTCCGCGGGATGCGGGCGTTCAAGTCTGCGACGACCTGGATGTCTTCGAGCTATAAGCGCTCGATGGACCGCACCGACCAGCTCCGCAAGTTCATCGAGGCGCAGCCCGACGAGCCGTTTCCGCGCTACGCGCTGGCGCTCGAGCTGAAGGGGAAGGGCGACACCGCGGGCGCCGCCCGGGAGCTGGGCGAGCTCTTGCAGCGCACGCCCGACTATCTCGCCGCCTATCTCCAGCTGGGCCTCCTCCTCCAGCCGCTGGGCCAGAGCGACGAGGCGCGCGCGACGCTGCAGCGCGGGCAGGAGGTGGCGCGAAAGAAGGGCGACACGCATACGCTCTCGGAGCTGACCGCCGCGCTCGAGACGATCGCCCCCTGAAGATTCGATTGCGTTCGGGCCGCGCAGTGGTGACCGTCATCTCATGTGGATGTTCATCGCGGCAGTCGTGCTGGCGCTCGGCCCCACGCTCGTTCCGGTGCGGGTAGTCACCCCGCAAGGACGAGCGCCCAAGTCGCCGCAGCATGGCTTGGCCGCGCCCAAGCTGTGGCAGGACCGCAGCGGGCAGTTCGCCCTCAACCGGCCCGACAACGAGCGCTGGATGTTCCGCGCCGGCGTCCGCGGCCCCGACGGTCAACAAGTTCCGCTCCTGGCGCTCTCGCAGGAGACCGGCGCCCAGCTGGTGGTGCAGAGCGCCGACGGCGTCAACGACTTGCGCCTGCTCGCCCGCATGCTGATGCAGAATCTCTCCAACGAAGCGCGGGTGCACGTCGACGACGTCGAGCGGGTGCCCGCGCGCGGCGGCGACGCCTTCGGCTTCTCCTTCTCGGTGGCCGACGAAGTCCGCGGCAGGGTGGCGGTGGTGCGCGCGGGCGATCACGTCGCGCTGGTCATCGCCAGCTGGCCGCTGGGCTCGCCGCCCGAGGTGGTGGACGACGTCGAGGGGATGATCGGATCGCTAGGGCCGGCGGCGGGGGCGGTGGCGCCCGGCGTCTTTTGACGCCGAGGCCTCACTTCAGGCCTCAGGCCTCAGGCTTTTTTAGGCGGAGCATTGCGGCGGTCAGCGCGTCGTAGAGTTCCAGCAGATCTTTTGGCAGCGCTTTTCGATGCGATGCGATCGTCTCCAGATCTCCGCGGATGGCGGGTCCGGTGAGCGCGTCGGCGGCGGGGGTGCTGCGCAGCTTTTCCAGAGCGCCCAGCGTCAGCGGGAGCAGGGCGGAGCGGGCGGCGGCCTCGGATGAGCCGGTGGCCTTGCGGAAGGCGCGCACTGCCTCGCTGAAGAGCGCCACCTGGCCGCCTGCCGCCAGCACCGCGGCTGCATGGTAGAGGGCGCGCGCCTTGTCGCCGGTCTCGACGGGCATCATCCCCAGCCGCCGGGCCAGCTGCGCCAGCTGGTCGCGCGCGCCCGCGCTGGAGCCGGCGATGCCCGCTGCCGCGCCGTGGAAGTCTTGCCGCCGGCCGCGCACGAAAGCGCGCAGCGGATGCAGCGATCCGGTCCGCGCTCCCTTGCGCCGCGCCGCCAGCAGCGTTTTCAGGCCCAGCGCGCCGGCGAGGTGCGCCACCAGCTGGCCGGGCCCCACCTCCAGCCGCGCGCAGAGTGCGGTTACGGCATCGTCCGGGACCGCGAGGAGCACCACGTCCACGTCGATCAGCGGCGGCGGCTCGAGGCCGCTGGAGCGCGTCCAGGCCGCCAGCACCCGCAGGCCCGCCAGCGGCAGCTCCTTGAGCAGCGCCGACCCGACGGCGCCCGCGCCCAGCACGGCGGCGGTGCGCAGCGGCTTCATGGGTCGGGCCCAAACTCGACGCCGGCTTCGCTGGCGCTGGCGAGCAGCGTCTCTCCGGGCTGCACGCGGCCGGCCAGGATCGCGTCGGCCAGCGGCGACTCCACCAGCCGCTGGATCACCTGCCGCATCGGCCGCGCCCCCAGCGCCGTTTGCCAGCCGCCGCGCGCGATCAGGTGATCGACCAGCCCCGGTCCGGTGCGGAAGGCGATGCGCCGCTCTTCCCAGAGCCGCCGCGAGCTGCCTTCGAGGAGCAGCTGCGCGATGCGCGCCACCTCGTCGCGCAAAAGGGGAGCGAAGACCAGCCGCTCGTCGAGGCGCGCCCACAGCTCCGGCGGGAAGGCCGCCCTCGCCAGCTCCAGCGCCTTTTTGGCCTGCGGATGCTCAGCGGGGCCGGGCGGCTGCGTCTTCTCCTGCGAGGGATCGGAAGTCCCGAAGCCCATCGTCCGGGGACCGCTGCCGTCGAAGGCGGAAGCGCCGAGGTTGCTGGTGAGGATGAGCACGGCGGCGGTGAAGTCGATGCGCCGTCCGCGCCCGTCGGTGAGCTGGCCTTCATCGAGCACTTGCAGCAAAAGCTGCAAGACCGACGGGTGCGCCTTCTCCACTTCGTCGAGCAGCACCACCGAGGCGGGCTTGCGCCGCACCGCCTCGGTGAGCTGGCCGCCGTCGCCGTAGCCGACGTAGCCGGGCGGCGCTCCCGTCAGCCGCGCCGCGGTGTGCGCCTCGGCGTACTCGGAGAGATCGATGCGGACCAGCGCGCCGTCGAAGAGCTCGTCGGCCAGCGCCTTGGCGGTCTCGGTCTTGCCGACGCCCGAGGGCCCGCAGAAGAGGAACGAGGCCAGCGGCCGCTGCGAGGAGAAGCCGGCGTAGTTGCGGCGGATGCCCTTGGCGATGGCGACGAGGTTGGCCTCGTGTCCGACGATGCGCGCAGAGACGCGCTTCTCCAATGTCAGATAGCGCTCGCCGTCGGGCTGGAGCAGGCGATCTTCGGGGAGGCCGGCCATCCGCGCCACGGCGCGGGCCACGTCCTCGCGGGTGACTTCGACGCGGCCTTCGCGGTGGGCGCGCGAGCCGGCCAGGTCGATGGCGGCGAAGGCCTTGTCGGGCAGGCAGCGATCGCGAACGTAGCGGGCGGTGAGGCGGGCGGCGGCGTCGAGCGCCTCGGGGAGGAAGCGCACTTGATGGTGCTCCTGGTAGCGCGAGACCGCGCCCTGCAGGATCTCCCGCGCCTGCTGTGGCGACGGCTCGCGCACCAGCACCGGGACGAAGCGCCGCTCGAGCGCGGCGTCGCTCTGGATATACTTCCTATACTCGTCGTGGGTGGTGGCGCCGACGCAGGGGAAGTCGCCGCGGGCCAGCGCCGACTTGAGCTCGTTGGCGGCGTCCTGCGGCCCTTCGCCGGCGGCGCCCGCGCCGATGAGCATGTGCAGCTCGTCGATGAAGACGATGACCCGGCCCTCGGCGCGCTTGACCTCGTCCTTGATGCCCATCAGCCGCTCGCTGAACGAGCCGCGCAGCTGCGTGCCGGCGACGAGGCCGCTCACGTCCAGCTCGACCACGATGCGGTCGTCGGCGAATGCTCCGCCCGCTCCGCCGAGCATCCGCTGGGCGAGGCCTTCGACGATGGCGGTCTTGCCGACGCCCGGCTCGCCGACCAGAACCGGGTTGTTGGCGCGCCGCTTTCCGAGGATGTCGAGCAGCTCGTCCAGCTCCCGCTCGCGGCCGAGGGCGGGGTCGAGCTTCGACTGGCTGGCCAGCTCGGTCAGGTTGCGCGCATGGGTTGCGAGCCAGGGATAGTCGCGGGGATCGAGGGCGTAGCGCGAGAGCGGCGCGCGGCCGGCCGGAGCCGTTGCCGGAGCGGCGCTGCCCGGCTGCCGCGCTTGAGCGGAGCCGCGCGTGTCGGCCTGCAGCGCCGGCTCCTCCAGGGGCGGCAGCGTGGTGACCCGCGCGTCGGGCGGGAGCGAAGGCAGCGCCGCCGCCTGCGGAGCCGGAGCGCGGACGGCGACGGTGGCCCGCGGCGTCTCGGCAACTTCGGCGCGCCGCCGCGGGACCGAAGAGGTCAGGTAGCTGAGCGCGGTGGTGCGCAGCGAAGCCAGCGGCGCCGCGGTCTTGTCGAGCAGCGCCGCGGCGGAGGTCTTCGAGAGGCGGGTCAGGGCCACGAGCAGGTGAAGGCCGGCGGCCTCCGCGGTGCCGCAGTCGTCGGCCAGCTGCCGGCTGCGGTCGAGGGCCAGCGCGAAGGCGTCGTCGGGCTCGCCGGCAGCGCCGCCTTGCGCGGTGAGCTCCGCCAGCACCTTGTCCTCGTCGCAGCCCCGCTCGCGCAGGAGCACGTCGGCAGGGCCCGGAACAGTGAAGATGGCGAGGAGGAGGTGCGCGGTGCCTGCGGGCTGCCCCACCGTCTTCGCGATGTCCTGCGCTTCTGCGGCGATCTGCGCCAGCTCTGCGGAGTCGATGGCCATCGGTGCGCGCATCCTCGCCCAGCGGGATCGAGGGAGGCAAGCTGGAAGATTTCGTGGTAGCGATGCGCCCGTGCGGCCCCTCACCATCGGCATCGCGGGCGGCACGGCCAGCGGCAAGACCACGGTGGCGCGGCGGCTGGTCGAGCGGCTGCAAGGGCATCCGGTCGCCTTCCTCGATCAGGACGCCTACTACCGCGACCTCGCCGAGATGCCAATGGAAGAGCGGCGCGCGTTCAACTTCGATCACCCCGACGCCTTCGACACCGAACTCCTGGTCGCGCACCTGCGCGAGCTGCAGGCGGGGCGCGCCATCGAGAAGCCGGTCTACTCCTTTGCCGAGCACACGCGGACCCGCGACACGGTGCGGGTCAATCCCGGCGACGCCATCATCCTCGAGGGCATCCTGGTGCTGGCGCTCGAGGCGGTGCGGCGCGAGCTGGACGTCAAGGTCTTCGTCGATTCCGACGCCGACGTCCGCGTCATCCGCCGCCTTTCGCGCGACATCAAGGAGCGCGGCCGCGACTTCGACGGCGTCATCGAGCAGTACTTCCGCACCGTCCGGCCCATGCACTTCGGCTTTGTCGAGCCGTCCAAGCGCTACGCCGACATCATCATCCCCCACGGCGGCAACAACGACATCGCCATCGAGATGGTGGCGGGCGCGGTGCGACAGAAGCTGCGCTGAAAGCTTCCCGCCCGGCGGGCGGATGGGCTAGAGAACCGGTGTGTCGATCCGGGACTCCGCTCCCATCCTCGAGGGCCTCGCCGACGCCATCGTCGCCGCCGACGAGAGCGGCCGGATCATCTACGCCAACCCCGCAGCCGCCGCGCTCCTGGGCTGGAGCCAGCTGGAGATGTTGGGCATGCCGCTCTCGGGGCTGATGCCGCCCCGCATGCAGGCGCTGCACGAGGCCGGGTTCCGCCGCTACCAACAGACCCACCGCAGCAGGATCATGGGCCGGCCGGTCCGCGTTCCGGCCCGGCGCCGCGACGGCGTCGAGCTCGACGTCGAGCTGACCTTGTCGTCGGTGCGTGAGGACGGCCAGGAGATCATCCTCGCCTCGCTGCGCGACCTGCGCGAGCGCGTCGAGCTGGAGCGCCAGATCGTCGCCCAGCAGCGGCTGGCCGCGCAGAGCGCCGTGCTCTCCATCTTCGTCGGCGCCGAAACGGTCGAGGGCGCGGCCTCGGGCGCGCTGCGCGCCCTCGGCGAGAACCTGGGCTGGTCGCTGGGAACCTTCTGGCTCCTGCGCGACGGGCGGCTGCGCTGGGTGGCCAGCTGGCACGCGCCCGGATTCGAGGCCACCACCTTCGAGGCGCTCTCGCGCGAGAGCTCGTTCGCGCCAGGCGAGGGGCTGCCCGGATACGCCTGGCAGGCGCGCAAGCCGGTGTGGATCGCCGACATGAAGAGCGAGGCGAGCTTTCCCCGCGCGCGGGTAGCCGCCGCCGCCGGCCTGCATGCCGCCTTCGCCTTTCCTTTCCTGGTGGGCGGCGAGGTGGCGGGCGTGGTCGACTTCTTCCAGCAGCTTCCGCTGCCGGTGGACGAGGACCTGCTCGCGTCGGTGGCCACGATGGGCGGGCAGATCGGCCAGTGCGTCGAGCGCATCGAGGCGCAAGCCCGGCTGCGCGAGGCCGTCCTTGCCGCCGAGGCCGCGCGCGCCGAGGCCCAGGCGTCCCAGCGGCGCGCCAACTTTCTCTCCGAGGCGGGCGCGGCGCTCGCCTCCTCTCTCGACCTGCGCGAGACGCTGCGCCGGGTGGCCGCGCTGGCCGTCCCCGCCATCGCCGACTGGTGCACGGTGGCCGCGCTGGACCCAGAGGGCACGCTGCAGCGGGTGGCGGTGGCGCATGCCGATCCCGAGAATCGCGCGCTGGCCGAGGAATACGAGGCGCGGTTTCCTCCGGGGCGCCACCGGGCGGGCTCCTTCCCCGGCGTGCTCAACGAGGGCAAGAGCGTCCTGCAGCCGGTGGTCACCGACGAAGACCTGCGCGCCGCGGCCCAGAGCGACGACCACCTGCGCGTCCTGCGCGGGCTGGGCTGCGCCTCCTGCGTGATGGTGCCGATGCGCATCCGTGGGCAGGCGGTGGGGGTGATCTCGCTGATGCGCGGCCCTGCTGCGCCCTCCTTCGGCGAGCCTGACCTGCGCATGGCCGAAGAGCTGGCCCGCCGCGCCGAGTTGGCGGTGGACAACGCGCGGCTCTTCGGCGAGGCCCAGCGCGAGCGCTCGGCCATGCGCCTTCTGGCCGAGGCCAGCGCGCTCCTCAGCAGCTCGCTCGAGGTCGAGGTCGGCCTGCAGCGCCTGGCGCAGCTGCTGGTGCCGCGCTTCGCCGACTTCTGCACGGTGGAGATCATCGAGGACGGCGAGCTGCAGCCCGTCATCGTCGGCCACGCCGATCCGGCCCAGGCGGATGCGCTGCGCCAGCTGCTGCTGCGCCACCCGCGCGACCCGCAGGGATCCTCCTCGGTGGCGCGGGTCCTGCGCAGCGGGAAGAGCGAGCT
This sequence comes from Deltaproteobacteria bacterium, assembly GCA_025350525.1. GTDB lineage: Bacteria > Myxococcota > Myxococcia > Myxococcales > 40CM-4-68-19 > 40CM-4-68-19. The sequence continues at coordinate 9,121 of JANXXR010000265.1, read as the reverse complement.
GCACCCGTCCGTCGCAGACCCGCTGCTGGAGCAGGGCGCAAGCGCTCCTGCGCACCTCGAGGAGTTGCGCGCCCTCGGCCTGCAGTCGGCCCTCGTCGTTCCGCTCGCCGGCATCGATCGCACCGCCGGCGCGCTCAGCCTCGGCTGGGCGGAGTCGGGCCGCCGCTTCGGGCCGGGCGATCTCGAGCTGATGGAGGAGGTGGGGCGCCGCGCCGGCGTCGCCGTCGAGAACGCCCGTCTCTACCGCGCTACGCAGCAGTCGGTCCGCCTGCGCGACGAGTTCCTCTCCATCGCCTCGCACGAGCTGAAGACGCCGCTGACCAGCCTGCAGCTGCAAGTGTCCCTGCTGGGGCGCAACCTGGCCAAGGCGCCGCTGCCTCCGGAGCGGCTGGAAGCCAAGGTCGCGACCATCGAGCATCAGGTACAGCGGCTGGGCAAGCTGGTCGATAGCCTCCTCGACGTCAGCCGCGCCGCCGCGGGCCCGCTGCAGCTGGAGACCTCGGACGTCGATCTGGCGCAGCTGGTGCAGGAGGTTGCCTCAGGCTTCGACGCTGCGCTGGCCGCCGCCGGCTGCAGGCTGTTGCTCACGCTGGAAGAGGGCGTGGTGGGCCGGTGGGACCGCATGCGGCTCGCGCAGGTGATCACCAACTTCATCTCTAACGCGATCAAGTACGGCGCCGGCGCGCCCATCGAGGTGACCGCAGCCGCGCGGGGCGACCGGGCCGTCCTCACTGTCCGCGATCACGGCATCGGCATCGCCCCCAGGGACCAGCGCCGCCTCTTCCAGCGCTTCGCGCGCGCCGTCTCGCCGGAGCACTACAGCGGCCTCGGGCTGGGCCTCTGGATCGTGCGCGTGCTGGTCGAGGCGATGGGGGGAACCGTCGCGGTCGAGAGCCAGCCCGGAGCGGGCGCAACGTTTGCCGTAGAACTTCCTCTGGTCAGTAAGTTTGCCGATGCTGATCTCCGGCGGTAACCTGCCTTCCATGGACGGATCGAGCCCGTGTGATCACCTGGTTCTCGTGGTCGACGACGATGCGGACATCCGCGAGTCGCTCTCCGACGTGCTCACCGACGAGGGCTACCAGGTGGTCACCGCCGTCGATGGCCGCGACGCGCTGGTCAAGCTGCGGGGACCGGGCGTTGCCCCCTGCGTCATCCTGCTCGATCTGATGATGCCGGTGATGAGCGGCGTGGAATTCTACGCCGAGAAGCAGAGCGACCCGAAGCTGTCGTCGATCCCGGTGGTGATCGTCTCCGCCGACGGCAACGTCCGCCTCAAGGCCAGCTCGCTCGGCGGCGAGTACATCGCGAAGCCGGTGCGAATCGAGCAGGTGCTCGACGCGGTGCAGAGGCACTGCGCCTAGCTCTTGTGCTGGACCTTGCCCTTCGAGTCGAGCTTGTAGGCCGGCGGGAGCGCCGCCTCGACCTTCGGGGTGTAGCCCTTCACGTCCCAGGCTGAGTCGGCCAGGAGGCCCGCCAGCGCCTCGCGCACCCGCGCGTTGGAGGTCTCGTGCGCCTTGAGGAAGTGCTGCAGCAAGGGCTCGCGCCCCGCCGGATCCTCCTGGCGGACGATGACCTCGGCCGCCGCGATCTGCACCTGGTCCTCCATGTCCTCCAGGAAAGGAAGTACAGCTGGTGTAATTTCCGCCGCGAGGTGGTTGAGCAGCGCGTGCAGCAGCAGGACCTTCTTCTCCGGCACCCGGCTGTACTCCGCCGCGGCCTTGCGGGCCACCTCGACGAGGAACTTCACCACCTCGGCCTCGGGCAGGAGATCGGCGAGCGCCCGCAGCGGCCAGGAGATCTCGTCGCGCCCGAGGATGAACCGCTTCACCGCCGGCAGCGCCACCGCTCCCGCCTGGACCACCAGCGCCAGCACCCGCGCCTTCTCCTCGTCGTCGGTGATGCCCGGGTCGACCCGGATGGTGTAGCGCATGAGGAGCGCCTCGATGGCGGGCGCGGTCCCCAGTTCGCCCAGCTCCTCGATGGCGCCCTGCCGGTTCTCGGGCGGGCCAAACTTCTCCATCGCCTTCTTCTGGAGCCGGCGGACCTTGCCTTCCTCGCCGCCGCCGATGCCGATGAAATCCAGGATTCCCATGGCGTCCTTCTACAGCACGACGTCCTTGCGCACGTCGGATTTGTAAAGCGTCTGGAGCGCGGCCGCCGCCTCGCGCGCCTGGGGAGAATCGGGCGGAAGCACGATCTGCAGCACGACGTAGAGGTCGCCGCGCGGCGCTCCGGTCGCGCCGCCCTTGAGTGCGGGCAGGCCGCGTCCGCGCAGGCGCAGCTTGCGGCCGCTCTGCGAGCCGGGCGGAATCTTCAGCTTCACCGCGCCTTCGAAGGTCGGCGCGGTCACCTCGGCGCCGGCCCGCGCCTCGGCGGGAGTGATGGGCAGGTCGAGCCGCAGATCGCGGCCCTCGACGCGGACGGCGCCGTGCGAGCGCACGGTGATGCGCAAGTAGAGGTCGCCCTTGTGGCCGCCGCGCTCGCCGGGGCCGCCCTGTCCGGGAAGCCGCACGCGGGACCCGGTCTCGACGCCCGCCGGGATCTTCACCTTGAGCCGCGAGCTCTCGCCGGTGGGGCGGGTGAAGGCGATCTCGCGCTCGGCGCCCAGCACCGCGTCGCGCAGGTCCACCTCGATGGAGGCCTCCACGTCGTCGCCCGGCGTCGCCTCCGTCCAGCCCCGCTGCGTGCGGCCGGCCTGCCGCCGGGAGAAGAGGTCGCCGAACATCGCGGCCAGGTCGTCCGGGTCGGCGCCGCCGCTGCGGAAGCCGCCGAAGCCGCCGCCGCCACCGCCAAACCCGCCACCTCCACCAAACCCGCCGGCCGCCTGCCGCTGGTACTCGCGCGCCTTGGCTTCGTCGAAGCCGGGCCGCGTCGAGATCTCGCCGAACTCGTCGTAGAGGGCCCGCTTCTTCGGGTCGCCCAGCACCTCGAAGGCGCCCGACATCTCCTTGAAGCGCTCCTCGGACTTCTTGTCGCCCGGGTTCACGTCCGGATGCAGCTTGCGGGCGAGCTTGCGGTAGGCCTTCTTGATCTCGGCCGCCGAGGCGGTCTTCGACACGCCGAGTGCGGAGTACGGGTCTTTCATGGGCGCGGGGACCGTAACCATGCGATGCGGGTGAGTCAATCGAGCAAGCCTTCGATTGACCCTGTGCGCTCGCGCTCGTTACCATCGGCGCCGTGAAGACCGCCTGCGCCCTCTTCGTCGCCTGCCTGGCGCTGCCCGCGCCCGGAGTGGAGCGCCTGCTCGTGGACGAGGTGGTGGCGGTGGTGGACGCGCACTCGATCACGCTCTCCGAGCTGGCGGCCGAGACGCGCATCCGGCTGGCGGCGGCGCAAGGGCCGGCGGCGGCCTCGGCGCTGCTCGACCGGCATATTCTCGGGGCCTCGTTGCGCAAGACGGTGGAGGAGCGGGTGGTGCTCTCGGAGATTGAGCGCCTCAAGCTCTTCGACCTCGAGCGCAGCGAGGTCGAGGTCCTGGTGGCGCGGCTGCGGGCCCGCTTCGCCTCGCCCGCCGACTACGAGGCCTTCACCCGCGGCATCGAGCTGACCGAGGAGGAGATCGGCGCGGTGCTGGCCCGCGAGCTGCGCGTGGCCCGCTACCTCGACAACCGGCTCAAGCTGGCGGCCCAGCTGCGCGAGAGCGAGCTCGAGGACGTGGTCCACGGGCGCAAGCTCACCAACCCGCAGCGCACGCTTTTGCGCGAGCGGCTGGCGCAGGAGAAGTACCAGCGCCTCCTCACCGAGCTGCTGGTCAGCCTGCGCGAGCGCTCGACGGTGCGCATCCTCGACCCGCTCGACGACGGCGGCAGCACCGTCGCGGCGGGGAAGGGCGGCTGAGATGGCCGTCCGGGCGCGCGCCAGGCTCGAGATCCGCAAGATGCGCCCCGATGACCTCGAGGAGGTGATGGTCATCGAGCGCGAGGCTTTCCGGCATCCCTGGTCGCTCGAGCTCTTCCGCCGCGAGTTGGAGCACGACTGGAGCACCATCCTCGTCGGCGTCGAGCCGCTGACCTCCGCGCCCGGCAAGGGCAGCGAGCGCATCGTCGCCTTCCTCATCTTCTGGCTGGTGCACGACGAGGTGCACATCCTCAACGTCGCCGTCGCGCCGGAGCATCGCCGCAAGGGCATCGCCCGCATCCTCATGGCGGAGTGCGAGAAGCGCGCGCACCAGGCCAACGCGGCGCTGATGACGCTCGAGGTGCGGCGCTCCAACCAGGCCGCGCTCGACCTCTACCGCGAGTTCGACTACCGCGCCGTCGGGGTGCGGCCCAACTACTACGTGGACGAGGGCGAGGACGCGATCGTGATGGTGAAGGAACTCAAGCGCGAGAGCTAGCTGCCAGCTCCTGCCAGGTCGCCGATGGGGGCACCTACGCGTATCATCAGTGCGATCCCGTCTGCAGCGCGACCTACGCGCCGCGGGACGACTGGGAGGACTGCTACCGCAAGGAGCTGCCAGCTACCCCGACGGCCGGGCGGCTCCGAGCCCTGGGCGCTGGACAGAACCGTTGGCCGAATACGCCAACGAGCTCTAGCGACGCTTGCCTTCGCGGGCGCGCAGCACTTCGGCGATGTCGGCGAGGCCCATGCCGTGTGCCTGCAGCACCACCAGAGCGTGGTAGACGAGGTCGGCCGCCTCGTGGGCGATCTCCTTCTGGTCGCCGCGCAGCGAGGCGATGACCAGCTCGGTGGCTTCCTCGCCGACCTTCTTGTGGCGCAGGGCTTCGTCCGCGAAGAGCTTGGCGGTGTACGAGCCCTCGGGCGGATTGGTCCGCCGCTCGCGCAGCACCCGCTCGAGCGCGCCCAGCGTCTCGCCGGGAGTGGGCGGGCCTTCTTGAAGGCTCTCGAAGAAGCAGGAGCGCGCGCCGGTGTGGCAGGCGGGGCCGGCGGGCTCGACCACCAGGAGAATTGCGTCCTGGTCGCAGTCGAGCCGCACGGATTTTATAGTTTGTGTATTTCCGCTGGTGGCGCCCTTGACCCACAGCTCGCGGCGGCTGCGGCTCCAGAAGGTCGCCTGGCCGGTGGAGAGGGTCAGCCCCAGGCTCTCGCGGTTCATCCAGGCGAGCATCAGCACTTGGCCGGAGAGCGCGTCCTGGACGATGGCGGGCGCGAGGCCTTGGGCGTCGAACTTCACAGCCTCGACGCTGATCCCGGAACTCATACCGGCCACCTCATGGGAAAGCCGCGCGCGGCGCACGCCTCTTTGACCGAAGAGATACCAAGTGTACCAAAGTGAAAAACCGACGCCGCCAGCGCCGCCGCCGCGCCGGCCTCGAAGGCGTCGGCGAAGTGCCCGGCCTCTCCCGCGCCGCCGCTGGCGATGACCGGCACCGGCACCGCCGCCGTCACCGCCCGCAGCATCTCCAGCGCGAAGCCGCGCTTGACGCCGTCGTGGTCCATGCTGGTGAGCAGGATCTCCCCGGCGCCGCGGTCCACCGCCTCCCGTGCCCAGTCGATCAGATCGCGTCCGGTGCCCCGCGTCCCGCCGTGCGAGCGCACCTCCCAGCCGGGCCCGCGCGCCTTGGCGTCGATGGCGATCATGGCGCTCTGCGATCCGGCCAGCCGCGCCACCGCCGTGATCAGCGCCGGGTCCGCGAGCGCCGCCGTATTCAGCGAGACCTTGTCGGCGCCGGCGCGCAGCAGCGTCTCTGCGTCGCCCGCGCTGCGCACGCCCCCGCCCACCGCAAAGGGAATGGCCAGCTCGCGGGCCACCCGCTCGACCAGCGCCAAGAGCGTGCCGCGCGACTCGAGGCTGGCGCTGATGTCGAGGAAGCAGAGCTCGTCGGCGCCCGCCGCCCCATACGCCCGCGCCTGCTCCACCGGATCGCCGGCGTCGCGCAGCTCCTCGAACTTCACTCCCTTGACGACGCGGCCGTCCTTCACGTCGAGGCAGGGGATGATCCGGCGCGTCAGCATTACGACGGCCCTTCGAGGGCGGACTGGCCTTCGCGGAAGGTGAACTTGCCCTCGTAGAGCGCGGTCCCGGCGATGGCGCCCGCCAGGGTGTGCAGGCCGGCCGCCGCCAGAACGCGCAGGTGCGAGAGCGCGCCGGCGCCGCCCGAAGCGACCAGGCGCGTGTCGGGCGCGGCCAGAGTCACCTCGCGCAGGAGCGCCAGGTCGAATCCTTCCAGCGTGCCGTCGCGCGACACCGCGGTGACGATCAGCCAGCGGACCCCTTGCGCCGCCAGCTGCGCCGCCAGCACGCCCGCCGCGGGGCCGCGCGCTTCCGTCCAGCCCTTGGTGGCGGCGCGGCCCTCCTTGATGTCCACGCCGCAGGCGACGCGATCGGCGCCGTAGAGGGCCACCGCCGCGCCCGCGAGCGCGGGCTTCTCCACCGCCGCGGTGCCGAGGATGATGCGCCCCGCGCCGGCCTCGAGCGTCTGTCCGGCTGCGCGCAGGTCGCGGATGCCGCCGCCCACCTGCACCAGCACCGGCGCCGCGGCCTGGGCGATCTTCTCGATCAGCGCCAGCTGCCGCGCGCCTCCAAAGGCGGCGTCGAGATCGACGACGTGGAGGACGCTCGCGCCCTGCTCGACGAAGGCGAGCGCCTGCGCCACCGGGTCGTCGGTGTAGATCTTGGCGCTCTTGCGATCGCCCTTGTGCAGGCGGACGGCGCGGCCTTCGAGCAGGTCGATGGCGGGGAAGAGGAGCGGGATCACGCGGCGCCCTCGGGCAGCGCGAGGAAGCGGCGCAGGAGCGCCTCGCCGTCGTGCGCGCTCTTCTCCGGGTGGTATTGCACGCCGAAGAGCGTGCCGCGCCCGACCACGGCGGCGATGCGGACCTCGCCGTGCTCGGCGAAGGCCTGGGTCACGGCGTCGGGCGCCTCGCAGCGGAAGGAATGCGCAAAGTAGGCCCAGCCCAAAGGCTTCAGCGCGGAGTTGCCGCTGGCCTGAAGTTTCTGCCAGCCGATGTGCGGCACCTGCACGCTCTGTGGCAGCCGGGTCACGCGGCCCGGCAAAAGGCCCAGTCCGGGCCGCACGCCGTCCTCCTCGCCCTCCTCGAAGAGGATCTGCATTCCGAGGCAGATGCCGACCACCGGCGCATGGCGGGAGAGCGCCGCCTGCAGCGCCGGCTTGAACTTCGCCGCCCGCTCCATCCCCAGCCCGAAGGCGGCCACGCCGGGCAGCACCACGCGCGGCGCGCGGGCGATCTCCTCCGGATCGGTCGAGAGCCGCGGCTCGCCCCCGGCGCGCACCAGCGCCTGCAGCACGCTGCCGAGGTTGCCGAGGCCGAGGTCGACCACCACCGCGCGGTTGGCTGCGCTCACAGCACCCCTTTGGTGCTGGGCACCGTGCCGGCGAGGCGTGGGTCGAGCGCCACCGCCTGCCGCAGCGCCCGGGCAAACGACTTGAAGACCGCCTCCGACCCGTGGTGGAAGTCGCGGCCGGTGAGCAGGTCGATGTGCAGGTTGGCGCGGGCGCCGTCGGCGACGGCCTTGAAGAAGCCTTCGAGGACGCTCAGGTCCATGGCGCTGCGCGGGCCCTGATCGACGGCGACGTTCCAGTGCAGAAAGCTGCGGCCGGAGAGATCGATCACGCTGCGGGCCAAGGCCTCGTCGAGGGGGAAATAGAAGCAGCCGGCCCGGGCGATGCCCTTGCGATCGCCCAGCGCCTGGTCGATGGCCTGGCCGAGCGCGATGCCGGTGTCCTCGACGGTGTGGTGCTGGTCGATGTGCAGGTCGCCCTGGCAGCGGATCTGCGCGTCGAAGGCGCCGTGCTTGGCCAGCGTCTCCAGCATGTGGTCGAAGAAGGGGATGCCGGTCGAGACCTGCGCCTCGCCGCGGCCATCGAGGTCGACCTGGACCTCCAGCTCGGTTTCCTTGGTCTTGCGCGAGACCTTTCCTGTGCGGCTCATGCTTTTGCCTCCGACGTCTCGGCGAGGAGCCGCGACAGTACGCGGGTGGTGTCGCCGGGCGCCTCGATGTGAGCGTAGATGATGGGCGCGCCGCAGTCCTGCGCCGCGCGCGAGGCCGCCTGGTCGTCGGCGGTGTCGCCGATGAAGAGCGTCTGCGAGCCGCGCGGCGCCTTCTTGAGGAGCTCGTGGCAGAGCCAGACCAGGCCGGCCGGGTCGGGCTTCTTGGGGCGGCCGTCGGCGACCCAGCAGAGCCGATCCGGAATCGACAGCTTGCAGAGCTTCTGCGCCAGCCGCGCCTCGCCCGCGTTGCGCCCGGTGTAGAGCGCGAGCACGAACCTCTCTGCCGCGGCCTTGAGGAGCCTGGGATCCGGGAGCACCACTTCCTTCTCCCACAGACCGCGCGCGGGTGCGTCGGGCAGCGCCTCGGCGGCGTCGAAGCCGAACAGCTCGCGGCACAGGCTGCCGCCGTAGAGCGCGCCGCAGATCCGCGAGATCGGCTCTTGCGGAAGCTCGATGCCGGGATAGGCCTCGAAGAGCCCGCGCACGCCGCGCCCCTCTGCCTTGGCGAGGAACTCCTCGAGGGGCGGCGCCTCTCCCCGCACGCGCAAGAGCAGCAACAGGGCGATGCCGCGCGCGGTCTCCCAGTCGTCGTTGAAGCGGCCGGCGGCCTTGAAGGCCGGAATCTCTCTCGCGCGCTCGAAGGCCACCGCCCGCGCCTTCTCCTCGCCGACCAGGCCCGAGAGCGTCAGCCGCGCCGCCTCCTCCGCCACCGCGTGGTAGCTGGGCCGCGCGTCGAGGAGCACTCCGTCCACGTCGAGGATCACGCCGCAGACGGAGTCGAGAAACAGGCTCACGGCGCAAGCTCCGCCCGGATGGCCGCGAGGAAGGCGTCGTTGGCCGCGGGCGCGCCGATGCTGACCCGCAGCGCCTTGCCCAGCCCCGGCGAACTGGAGACGTTGCGGATGAGGACGCCGCGCCGGAAGAGCGCCGCATGCAGCTCGCCCGCCAGCCTTTGCGCCTGCTCGAAGAGGAGGAAGTTGGCGCCCGAGGGATGGACGAAGATGCCGAGCTCGCGCAGCGCCCGCGCCACCCGCTCGCGCTCGTCGATGACCAGGCGCGCCCGGTCGGCGACCAGGAGCGGCCGCTCAATGAGCGCCTGCGCCACCAGGCAGGTGACGGCGCTCAGGTTGTACGGCAGCTGGACTTTGCGCAGCTCCGCGCAGAGCGCAGGCGCCGCCAGCATGCAGCCCGCGCGCAGGCTGGC
>JANXXR010000193.1 GCA_025350525.1 Deltaproteobacteria bacterium | reverse complement strand
CGCACCGAGCTGAGCAAGGCCGTCTGCTGCGTGGCGGTCGCGGCGCTGGTCCAGTCGGTCACGTTGCAGTCGGGGATCATGCCGTTGGAGACGAACTTACCGCCGTCGGAGCGGCCGTTGAAGCCGGTGGAGGTGCTGCCGGGGACGCTGATCGACGCGACGTTGTTCGGATCGTAGCTGACCACGCCGATGCGGACGGGCGTCGAGGCCGTGGTCTGCGCGCTGATGAAGTCGGTGAGCGTCTTGCGGGCGATGAGGAACTTGGGCGGATAGAAGTTGAGCCAGTTTCCCTTGAAGAGGATGTCGCCGGTGGCCTGGTCGGTGGCGCCGGCACCCGGCTTGATGTAGTAGCCCGCCTCGTCGAGGCACTGCTGGCAGCGTTGCCGCTGGGTCATCGACCAGGCGTTGTTGAGGCTGCCGCCGTTGCCGCCGGTTCCGGAGCTGCCGCTCATCGCACTGCAGTCGCTGTTGACCGACCCGTTGACGGTGCCGGGGTTGATCGGCAGCGCGCCAGGGGCGAAGGTGATCGGTCCGCCGTTCGAGACGCCTCCCGGGGTGGAGGTGTTCCACTCCATGAACTTGAAGATGGTTCCGGAGGCGAAGTAGTTCGAATAGGCGGAATCGAGAACCGGATAGGCGGTGCCGTTGGTGTAGGCGGTCCCGTCCGTGTAGCGCTGCGCTTCGAAGAAGGTGTTGCTGTGGCAGCTGGCCAGGGTTTGCGCGAAGGTGACGCTCCCGCAGGCGGGATCCGAGCCGGAGGCGCTGGCGGGCTGCTTGTTGCAGCCATTGGGCGTGGCGCCGTAGGACACCCAGGCCGAGTTGGGATAGAAGGCGAGGTCCGCCGGCAGCTCGTACATCGAGGTCGAGTTGTCGATGACGAAGACGACGTTGGGCAGCTGCCCCGACTGCGAGGCGAAGAAGGTCACGTCGCCGCGGTCGTCGGCGGTGACGCTGGTCGGCTGGAGCCGCTGGGCGATGGCGTTGTTGGTCAGGCACTGCCCGGCGGTGCAGGCCACGGCCTCTGCCCGCGGCGCGCGCAGCGTGAGAATTCCCAGCAACACTCCAGCGATCCCGATCGTTCGCGTCAGCATCGACATCCTCACAGTCCGTACTTGAAGGTGAATTCGAGTTCCATGTCGCCAGCCCTCGGATCGGTGCAGCTGACGACGACCCGGTAGGTGCGGCCGCCCAGCGTCGGGCCGGGCACGATGACGTTGCTGATGTCGCGGTTGCGAGCGCTGGCGTTGCCGATCAGGTTCGCCGGCATGGCCTGCACGGTGTTGATGACCGCCACGTTGCCCACAGCCCGCATGGTGCCGTCGGCATCCATGGTGGCCGGACGGGCGTGGCCGGTGAAGATGCGCCGGCTGCCGCTGTCGACCTGGATCGATTGGTCCAGGGTCAGGGAAGTCGGGTCGAGGCCGAAGATGCGCAGCCTGCCCAGCAGGTACTGGCGCGCGGTCTCGACGCAGGAGGCGCCGCTCAGCGTGCGCGAGTCTCTCGCCGCCTGGTTCTTGCTGATGCCGGCGAGCCGGAAGGTCGCCACCGTCACCATGGCGAGGACGGCGATGACGATGAGGGCGGCGAGGAGTGCGCTACCGCGATTCGGGCGGTTCATTATCCGCCTCCGACGTTGGAGTTGGCGAAGACGGGCGGCAGGAAGTGCGCCCGCGTGAGGAGATTTTCGGACTGCTCGGTGATGCTCAGCACCGTGCGGTGGAAGTTGTCTGCGGCCCGGGCCGGGCGGTTGCCGAGCAGGGGCACCCCGTCGCCGCTGCCGTCGGAGGAGCGCAGGGTCGCCCGCGCGACGATGAAGATGTTGACGTTACGGATGTTGACCGGATGGCCGGTGTAGCGGTTGGCGCTGTCGTAGTTGTCGATCCGCCAGTCGGGGGCCGTCGCCGTCTCGAGCGGTGGGTTGGAAGTGACGCAGGTCCCGAAGGTCCACAGCGTCGAGGCGCAGGCAGGCGCGGTCGCCGGAGTCGCGCCGCCGGCGGCGAAGGCCGAGCCAGCGGGAGGCTGGCCGATGTCGTAGGTGAGCTGCAGGTCCTCGATCCCCCGGAAGAGGAGCTCGTTCCCCTGCTGGCGGCCTCGCTCGCGCCAGAGGCTGGGAACCCCGTCGGTGTCGGCAGCGACGTAGTAGCGGGTCCGCTCCACCATCATCACCGAGGCGGTGGCAAAGCAGCCGTTCGCAGGAGTCGTGTTAAGAGCGCCGCTGCTCAGGTAGCCCGTGTAGTAGCCGTCGGCCGCGCCCAGCTGGCGCAGCACCATGCTGGTGCCGCTCGGCGCGGTGTCGCTCGACAACGCGAGGTACACCGAAGGCTCGGCTCCCGCGCAGAGCAGCTGCACGATGCGGCCAGCCAGGAGCGGCTGCGCGGGAAGGGCGGTCGCCACCGTCACCGTCCAGGGCCCGGCGCCCGTGATGCCGGTGGCGCTGCGGGAGAAGGTGGGGTCGCGCCAGGAAACCACCAACTCGTCGGGAGCGTCGACTGCGTCCCGGGTCTTGCCGTTGTTGCAGCTGGTGCCGGTGCCGGGCGTCGCGCAGCCGTAGCGGTCGAAGTCGAAGGCGCCGAGCGGGTTGATGCCGTAGCCGCCGAGCCGGACGGCCCGCGCCAGTTCCATCAGGGCGAGGCGGCCGCTCTCCTCCATGTCGCGTTGCTGGAGTTGCTGCACCGACGCCTGGCTCTGCTTGATGAGGACGGACGAGATCCCCGCCATCACGAAGGCCAGGATGGTGACCGACAGCATCACTTCGATGAGCGTGAATCCCCGGGTTTTCATAGCGGGAGCTGCCCCACTCCGACCGCGGTCGGGTTGTAGCGGTAGCCCATGGCCACCGCCCTCATGTACGTGCCGGCGACCCGGTAGCGGACGATCACCGCGATCATCCGCCCCATCTCCAAGGTGATGTTGGTCGGGTCCATCTGCGGCGCGACGTTGACGAAGACGTCGTACTTCTCGACGCCCACCGTGAAGGTGCCCAGCGCGCTGTCGGGGGCGTTGCTGGCGCCTGGCGTGGTCGCCGAAGCGAAGAGGCCCGCGGGATCGGTGAAGGTGGTGTCGTTCAGGGCGTTGTTGTTGACCAGCCGCGGGTCGGTATACGGCGCGTGGCTCAGCTGGGTTGCGAGGGATCGGGCCACGGTCAAAGCGTTGGCCTGCCTCCGGCTGAGGACCCCGAACTGGCCGCTGCCGACGAAGGTGACGACCAGGCCGGTCATGGCGATGCCGACCAGCAGCAGCGCGATCAACGTCTCGAGCAGCGAGAAGCCGCGCATCGTTCGCTTCCTCGGGTTTGCCTGGGTGTCCACGGGGGGAGTCTTGAGCAAGTGCAGTGCCGCCCCCAAGTGCCCTGAATCACAGCGGCAGCAGGGCCATCCCCGCCCGGCCCGGAGGCTATTGTTTGCGCGTCGGATACTTTGTGAGCGGGGCGCGGGTCGTCTTTGCGGCGACCCTGCGGCACGGGGTGGGAATGGCGATTGACGCTGTCCTGAGTGGGCGCTATGACCCGCCGACCTGCCAGAAACAGGGCGAGGGTGGCGGAACTGGCAGACGCGCCGGCCTTAGGAGCCGGTGGGGCAACCCATGCGGGTTCGACTCCCGCCTCTCGCACCATCTCTGCTCGAAGGAGTCCCGTGGTCCAGTCGCGCGTCGAGGATCTCAGCCCGGTGGTCAAGAAGGTCTCGGTGGAGCTGGCGCCGGATCACGTCAAGGCGGCGCTGGACACGGCCTTCACCAGCGTGTCCCGCACCGTCAAGCTGAAGGGCTACCGGCAGGGTCACGTCCCGCGCCGGCTGGTCGAGCGCTATTTCGGCGACGACGTGAAGAAGGACGTGGCGCAGAAGCTGGTGACCGGCTCGATCCACGAGGCCCTCGCCGAGCACAAGCTCGACCCGGTGGCGCCGCCGCGGGTGGAGAACGGCGCCGTCGAGTCCGGCCAGCCCTTCAAGTACACCGCCACCGTCGAGGTGCGGCCCAAGGTCGAGCCCAAGGACTACCAAGGGCTCGTCGTCCCCAGGGCCGAGTTCGCCGTGGACGACAAGCAGGTGGAGGAGCGCATCGAGGAGATGCGCAGCGAGCAGTCGATGTTCGTGCCGATCGAGGGCCGCGACGTCGCCGAGCTGGGCGACTACGCCACTTGCGAGTACGAGGGCTTCGTCGACGGCGTCCCCCTGCGGGGAGCCAAGCGCGAGGGCGTGCTGCTCGAGGTGGTGCCGGGCTCGATGCTGGAGAACAAGGCCGAAGGCCTGCTGGGCGCGCGCGTGGGAGAGACCCGCGAACTGGGGGTGACCTTCCCCGCCGACTACGCTGTCGAGGAGCTGCGGGGAAAAGACGCCCGCTTCCAGACGGTGGTGAAGGGCCTCAAGAAGCGCGAGACGCCGGCGCTCGACGACGCCTTCGTCCAGGACCTGGGCGCGGTGCTCGCCGACGGCACGCCCGCGAAGACGTTGTCAGACCTGCGTGCCAAGCTGCGCGCCGAGATGGAGCAGCAGAAAAAAGAGCGGGCCGAAGGCGAGCAGCGCGAGAAGCTGCTCGAAGCTCTGGTCGAGAAGAATCCGGTCGAGGCGCCGCCCGCGCTGGTCGAGCGCAACGTGGACGCCATGCTCCAGGGCATGCTGGAGGGCTTCATGCGCCGCGGGCTCGACCCGCGCCAGCTGGGCCTCAACGTCGATCGCATGCGCGACGAGCTACGTCAGCGTGCGCTCCTCGAGGTGAAAGGTTATCTGCTGCTGGAGGCCATCGCCGAGAAAGAGAAGCTGGACGCCTCGGAGGAAGACGTGGAGAAGCACTTCGAGAAGATGGCCGCCGAGCTGAAGCAGCCGGCCGACAAGCTGAAGGCCGCCTTCCGCAAGCAGGATTCGCTCGAGAGCCTGAAAGCCCGCCTGCGGCAGGACAAGGCGCTTGCCTTCCTGCTCGCCAAGGCCAACTTTACCTAGTCCCACCCGTTTCGGAGCATCCCCCCATGGCAATGATTCCGTACCCGACCGTCATCGAGCAGACGCACCGCGGAGAGCGGGCGTACGATCTCTACTCGCGCCTGCTCAAGGACCGCATCGTCTTCCTCGGCACGCCGATCGACGACGACGTGGCCAACATCATCGTCGCGCAGATGCTCTTCCTCGAGTCGGAAGACCCCGACAAGGACATCAACCTCTACATCAACAGCCCGGGCGGCTCGGTGACCTCGGGCCTCGCCATCTACGACACCATGCAGTACGTGAAATGTCAGGTGTCCACCATCTGCATGGGCCAGGCCGCGTCGATGGGCGCGCTGCTGCTCACCGCTGGCGCCAAGGGGAAAAGGTATTCGCTCCCCCACTCGCGGATCATGATCCACCAGCCGTCGGGCGGGTTTGGCGGGCAGGCGAGCGACATCGAGCTGCACGCGAAGGAGATTCTGCGGCTCAAGGCAAAGCTCAACGAAATCATGCAGAAGCACACCGGCCAGTCGATGGAGCGCATCGAGAAGGACACCGACCGCGACTACTTCATGGGGGCGGGCGAGGCCAAGGAGTACGGGCTTCTCGACGAGGTCGTGCTCAAGAAACCGGCCGGAGTGCCGAAGTAGGGTTACATTATGCGGGGACATGATGAGGCGGCACCATCGCCGATTCGTGTCCCCTGAGGATTGCGAACAGGTTCCGGAGGCCGGGTTGGTCGACAAGCGCGAGAACCACACGCTGTGCTGCTCCTTCTGCGGAAAATCGCAGAAGGAAGTGAAGAAGCTCATCGCGGGCCCGACCGTCTACATCTGTGACGAGTGCATCGGCCTCTGCAACGACATCATCGCCGAGGAGATCGACAAGGAGGAGGCGCGCGACCAGAAGCTGCGCATCCCGCGCCCGTCCGAGATCAAGACCATCCTCGACGAGTACGTCATCGGCCAGGAGCGGGCCAAGAAGATCCTCTCGGTGGCGGTGCACAACCACTACAAGCGCATCGAGAGCAAGGTCTCGATGGACGACGTCGAGCTGCAGAAGAGCAACATCCTGCTGCTCGGTCCCACCGGCTCCGGCAAGACGCTGCTCGCGCAGACGCTGGCGCGGATCCTC
>JANXXR010000175.1 GCA_025350525.1 Deltaproteobacteria bacterium | reverse complement strand
CAGGATCGAACTCGACCAGCACCGCCTCGGCGTGTCCGGTCGAGTCGCTGCAGACGTCTTCGTACGACGGATTTCTGGCGTGGCCCCCGCTGTAGCCGACGGCGGTGGCCGTGACGCCCGGGACTTTGCGCAGCCGCTCCTCGACGCCCCAGAAGCAGCCCTGCGCGAAGATGGCCAGCTGGTTCTTCCCGCTGGCGACGAGCGGCGTGCCGTGGCCGGCGTGTCCGGGGCTGGTGCCGCAAGCGGGATTTCCCACCTGGCCGTCGCCCGCGCGGGCCGGCGCGCCACGGGCCGCGACGATGACCAGCGCAGCGACAGCGAGGCCCGCGAAGAGGATGACCAGCTTCACTTGGCTCCCCTGGCGAAGAGGGGGAGGTACTTGCCGTAGCCTTCTGCCTCCAGCCTGGCCACCGGCACGAAGCGCAGCGAGGCGGAGTTCATGCAGTAGCGTAGGCCGGTCGGGGCCGGGCCGTCCTCGAAGACGTGGCCGAGGTGCGAGTCGGCCAGGTGCGAGCGGACCTCGGTGCGCTTCATCAGGAACATGCGGTCGCTCTTGGTGGTGATGTTCGCCGGCTCGAGAGGCTTCGTGAAGCTGGGCCAGCCGGTTCCCGACTCGAACTTGTCCAGCGAGCTGAAGAGCGGCTCGCCCGAGACCACGTCCACGTAGATGCCGGCCTCGTGGTGGTCCCAGTAGGTGTTGCGAAAGGGGGGCTCGGTGCCCTCGTGCTGCGTCACCCGGTACTGCTCGGGCGTCAGCTTCTTCTGCAGCTCCTGGTCGGACGGCTTCTGGAAGGTGGCCATGGCTTTGTCCTCTGCCCGCCCGGGCGCCGCGGCGGCGGCTGCCGCGAGCGCGAGAGCCAGTCCGATGCGGATGCGAGTGGTCATGCGGAGAGTACGTCCGCGGCGCTGCAACGGTTTCGAAAATGCGCTCCACCGTCTAACTGGGTGCGTATCGTCATTCCTTCGGCAAGGGCTTCAGGACGCTCGTCACCACCAGGCGGCCGATCGCCCTGCCCATGCGCTCGCCGACTTCGGTCGAGTTGCGGTAGTGGATCCCGCCCCAGACGCGGGCGTTGTCGACCTCCGTGACGTAGTCCGCGATCCGCTCCCAGCGGTGCGTCACGCCGGACGCGGTGGCGCTGGTCATGCTGAAGGTCGGGACGCTGCCGGTGCCGAACTCGGCCTCGAGCACGGTTGCGACGGCGCCGGCGGTGATGCAGTGCGCGCACGGATACTCGGGATGCATCGGCGTGTCGACCAACGGCAGCCAGGCCGGATCCGCGGCGGTGGCGTCGTTGCCGTCGCTGTCGCCGTTGCGGATCGCCGTGATCGGGCGCCAGAAGTTGAACGCGTACTTCGCGTCGAACACCGCCACGAACGCGTCGGTGGCGGCCATGTTCGCCAGCGCGAAGAGCCGGGCGTTGTCGATCAGGCTGCGTGTTTTCGAAGACGCGGCGAACGACCGCACCAGCGGATTCCATGCCGGCACGCCGATCATCGTCCAGAAGCGGGCTGCCTCGGTCTGCCCCGCGGTGCGCTTCGCGCTCGTCCGGCTTCCGAGCTCCTTGATCTCGTCGTAGTCCCGCGCCCACAGCGCGCTGGTCAGCGCCGGCGGCGGCCCGGGCCGAAACTGCGAAGGCTTCTTCAACACCCACGGCTTCACCTCGCGCCAGTCGTGGCTCGCCGGCAGCGCGGTCGGGACGTAGACGCCGGGCGCGGTGATCGGACGGTACGCGTTCGCCGCCCCGACGCCGTCGCCGGCGCGCATCTGGTTGCAGTCGTTCGCCGCCGCCTCGCCGAGCGCCACGCCGGCTTCCACGCCGCGCTCGCCGGAGACGGTGACCTGCTGCATCGATGCGGCCCAGGCCTTGTCGAGCGCCTCGCGCTGGTCGGGGAAGAGCTTCGAGAGCACGGCGCGAGCCGCTGCCGCCGCCGCCGCTTTCGACGAAGCGCCCTCCGGCGCGTGGCCCTCGAATCCCAGGGAAAGGTAGCGCCGCTCGATGGCGTTCACCGCGTTGAACATGGCGACGTGCATCATCGCCATCGTGCGCGCGCCCTCGGGCGGGCTCTGCCGCGCGGCGAGCACCGCCGCCGCCCCTTGCTCATTCCAGTCGAGAATCACGTCGGCCCTGGAGATCCCAGGCGCCAGAAGGAGCGCGGCGGTCATCAGGATTCTGTTTATGGAGCACTGATGCGCTGATCGGCGATGCGCAACCAGTCCACAAACTGTACTTGCGTCGCCATCCGCGTCGCGCCTACCCTGCTCTTCATGAAGAGCGGCGGATTCGGCCAGTTCTGCCCGGTCGCGATGGCCTGCGAGGTGTTTGCCGAGAGATGGACGCCCATCGTCTTGCGCGAGCTGCTCGCCGGCAGCCAGCACTTCAACGAGATCCACCGCTGCATCCCGCTGATGTCGCGCACCCTGCTGGCGCGGCGGCTGCGCGAGCTGGAAGCCGCGGGCATCATCACCAGCACGCCGGCGCAGAGGGGCAAGGGCCACGAATACCTCCTCACCGACGCCGGGAGAGAATTCCGCTCCGCAGTCGAGGCTCTCGGGACCTGGGGCCAACGGTGGACGAGCCGCGTGCAGCCGCAGAACCTCGACGCGGGCGTCCTGATGTGGAACTTGCGCAGGCGCATCGCGCTCGACCGCCTGCCGCCGCGCCGCACCCTCGCGTACTTCAAGTACACGGGTTTTCCGGCCAGCTATCGCGGCCCGAAGAAAATCTGGCTGATTCTCGAGCGCTCGGGAGTCGACGTTTGCCTGAGCGATCCCGGTTTCGAGGTCGACCTTTATATCGACGCCGACATCGGCGCGATGGCCGGCATCTGGCTCGGCGATCTGGCTTTTGCGGAGGCGCTGCGGACGAAAAAGATCGAGCTGACCGGGATGCCCGATCTGGTGAGGAAGTTCCCGTCGTGGCTGCTGCTCAGCCACTTCGCCGCGGTCCCCAGGCCGCCGGCTGCGGTGGAGGCGCGCGCCGGCATCAAGCGCGGCTGAATTCCAGAGGGAAAAAGAAGTGCCCCCAACAGGACTCGAACCTGTGGCCTTCGGTTTAGGAAACCGACGCTCTATCCACCTGAGCTATGAGGGCGCACGGGGCCCTTGGTATCGCCGCCCGCGGGAGCGGTCAATATGTGATGAGCGACTCGACCGGGCTGCCCACGGACGCCAGACGTTCGCGGCCCTTGAGAAAGGCCAGCTCGACCACGAAGAGGAAGGCGCCCACCTGCCCGCCCTCTTTCTGCACCAGCTGCGCCGCTCCCCAGGCGGTGCCGCCGGTCGCGAGCAGGTCGTCCACCACCGCGACCTTCTCGCCGGGCATCACCGCGTCCACGTGGGCCTCGAGGACGCCCTTGCCGTACTCGAGCGCGTACTCGATGCGATGGGTCTGGTACGGCAGCTTGCCGAGCTTGCGCACCGGCGAGAAGCCCACCTTGAGGCGGTCGGCCAGAGCGGCTCCGAAGATGAAGCCGCGCGACTCGATGGCGACGATGCGGTCGAACCCGCCCCCGTGCAGCCGGTCTTCCAGCCCGTCGAGCACCGCCTGGAAGGCCCGCGGGTCGGCCAGCACCGGCGTGATGTCCTTGAAGAGGATGCCCGGCTGGGGAAAGTCGGGAACGTCGCGGATCAGCTGTCGGGCGAAGTCGAGCGAAGCCATGCGGCGACTCTCCCACTGCGCAGGCAAAAAGACAGCCGCCGGTCCCAAGGGGGGGATGGGACCGACGGCCGGGAGCTGCCCCGGTTTGCACCGGGAGAACCCGGGGGCGGATGTAGCAACACGGTGCGTCGCGTGCAAGAAAAAGCATGTGGCGCGTAGAAATCAGCGCAGGAAGCCCAGCGGGTCGCGCGGGCGGGCGGCGACGCGGACTTCGAAGTGCAGGTGCGGCCCGGTAGCGTTGCCGGTGTGACCGACGAGGGCGATGGCGTCGCCGCGGGAGACGCGGTCGCCCTTGCTGACCAGGTTCTCCGAGTTGTGCGCGTAGACGGTGACCAGATCTCCCTCGTGGGCGAGGAGGACGAGATTGCCATAGCCGCGCTGCTCCCCGGCGAAGAGCACGAGGCCGTCCTCGGCGGCGAGAACCCTGGTGCCCTCGGGGCAGGCCAGATCGATGCCCTCGTGCCGGTCGCGCTCGCGGGCGCCGAAGCCAGAGATGAGCACGCCCGGCGCCGGCCAGGCGAGCGGCTCTCCGTGCGCGGCGGGATCGAGCGGGCGCTGTCCGGCGCGGGGGATCGCGCTCGGGCCCAGTCGCCGCGCGGGACGCTGCTCGGCGCGGGCGGTGACGATCTCTCCCGCGGGCGGCAGCTTCAGCTCCCGGGCGGCGCCGGGGATGAAGAGCAGCGAGCTTTCCTGAAGGCGCGACGGATCTTCGAGCGCGTTCTCTTGCAGGATCGATTCGAGCGGCACCTGGTACGCCTGGGCAATGCGCCAGAGCGTCTCGCCGGGCTGCACGTGGTGCATGACGCCGCGCTGCTCGTCGGGCTTGAGCGGCCGGGCCGCCTGCTTCTGCGCCGGCCGGTGCGCGCAGGCGAAACAGAGCGCGACTACGGCGGCAAGGTGGAGCGCTCGAGGCCGGGCAGATCCCACCGTGTCAGCTCCTCGATCAAGGCGTGCGCGGTCAGGTCCAGGTGCAGCGGCGTCACCGAGATGAGCTGCCCGTCAAAGACCGCGTTGCAGTCGCTTCCGGCCACATCCTCGTGCGCCTGCTCGTCTCCCCCGATCCAGTAATACGCGCGGCCGCGAGGGTCCACTTTCTCGACGACGGAAGCGAGATACGATCGCTTGCCGATGCGGGTGATCTGCGAACCCCGCGGCTCGCCCGCCGGAACGTTGACGTTGAGGAGCATCCCCTTGGGGAGGCCGTGGAGGCCGATCTGTCGCGCCAGGCTCGCGGCGAAGCGCGCGGCGTGCGAGTAGTCGCGGCTCCGGATCAGGCTGACGGCGAAGCTGGGCAGGCCGCCCACGCAGCCCTCCATCGCCGCCGCCACCGTGCCCGAGTAGTGGACGTCGTTGGCGAGGTTGGGGCCGCGGTTGATGCCGCTCGCCACCAGGTCGGGAGGGCGGTCCTTGAGGACATGGTTGAGCCCGATGTAGACGGCGTCGGTGGGCGTGCCGTCCACCGACCAGCGCTCGATCGGGCTCCCTTCGGCGCCCCAAGGCGAAACCTTCTCGATGCGCAGCGGGCGGTGCAGCGAGATGCTGCGGCTGGTGGCGCTCTGCTCGCGGTCGGGGGCGCAGACCACCACCTCGCCGACGGCGCTGAGCGCCTCGGCCAAGGCGCGCAGGCCCGGCGCCTCCACGCCGTCGTCGTTGCTCACCAGGATTCGCATGCGCCTCTCTATATGCCATCCTCCGCCCATGTCCGAAGCCACCGCCGCCCTGCCCTCGCCCCTTCCGCCCGCGCCCGCCAAGCTGGCCGGCGAGGACGGCGCGCCGCACAGCGGGCTCTTCGCAGGCGTGCTCGGCGACGCGGGCTTCGCGGAACTGCGGGCCCCCTACGCGCCCTCGTTCCTCGAGCGCCGCCTCATCGAGAAGAAGTGGCAGTACCTCTTCGTCGCCACCCACGAGATGATGTTCTCGCTCGCCATCATCGACACCGGCTACCTGGCCAGCGGGATCTGCGCCGTCTTCGACCGCGGCAGCCGCCGTCTCCTCGCCGACGAGAACCCGGTGCTTCCTTCGATCTCCGCGCAGATCGGCGACGCGCCCGCCGACGGATCCTCGGCGCGGCTGATCGGGCCGGGCCTGCGCGCCACCATCCAGCGCGCGGGCGGCCGCATCAGCGTGCGCGCGAGTTGGGGGCACACCGACGTGGAGCTCGAGCTCGACGCCCGCGAGTCGCCCGCGCCGCTCACCGCCATCGCCCCCGTGGCCGGCGCCGGCCGCTTCGACTTCACCCAGAAGACGGTGCTGGTCCCCGCCGAGGGCGAGGTCCGCTGCGGCAACGCGACGTTTCCGGTGCGGGGCGAGCTGGCCGGCCTCGACTACACCCACGGCTTCCTCGCCCGCGAGACCGCCTGGCGCTGGGCTTTTGCCACCGGCCGCGCCGGCGCCCGCCGCGTCGCCTTCAACTTCAGCGAAGGCTTCCTGCAGGGACAGGGCGAGAACGCCATCTGGATCGACTCCGGACCGCAGCCCGCCGGCAAGATCAGCTTCACCTTCGACGGCGCCGCGCCGCTCTCACCCTGGCGCATCCGCTCGGAGGACGGCAGCGTCGACCTGGTCTTCCAGCCCGAGGGCTACCGGGCCCAGACCATCGACTTGAAGCTGATCCTCAGCAAGTACCTGCAGCCCTTCGGCACCTTCTCGGGGCGCCTGAACGGCGTGCAGTTGGACGGGCTCGCCGGGGTGGCCGAGGATCACGCCGCCCGCTGGTGATTTAGAAGCGCAGGGCGAGCCCGCCCGGAGCCGGCGCGACCTCTTCCCTTCGAACAGCAACGCGCCGCCAGCGGCGCCGACCAGCTCGCCCGCCACCATGCCTACGTAGACCGGAGTGCCCTTGTAAGCGCAGTCACAGTTGGGGTCGCGGGTCTTGTACGAGTAGTAGCCTCCAGCGGCGAGGCCCACCAGGCCGCCCAGCACCGCGAAGCCGGCGATGCCGTACCAGGCCGCCGCTCCCCAGCGCAGCTTCGCGTCGATGAAAGGCGCGAGCAACCCCAGGCCCAGGCCCGAGACCGCGCCGACCAGCGGCCGCTGTCCGGTGGACAGCCCCAGCATCACGCCGAGCCCGTAGCCGGGCAGGATGGTGCCCGTGTGCTCCGGCTCGAGGGCCGACAGCGTTGCGAAGAACGCGGTGGCCACCAGATTCGCGGCCAGCGCAGTGGTGGAAGGATTGTCGTGCTTGAAGTTGTTCTGGTTCGCGTCCACCGTCAGCAGGATCGCGGTGGAGGTCCCGAGGAGCGCGCCCGCCGCCGCCATGGTCGGCAACGATTTGGGCGGGCAATCCCAGAGCTCCGCGAGCACGACGCCAGAGGCGCCCAGCACCAGGCCAGAGGCGACGAAGCCGACGGCGAGCGCGGGGTTGTCGCCGGCGGTTGCGCCCGCGCCCAGCGCACCCAGCGCCAGTCCTTCGGTCACCGAAAATGCGCCCAGCCCGATGCGCTCGCCGCGGTCCGCGCAGGGCGAGACGGCGATGAGCAGGCCAGCCACATCAGCGCTTGTGCTGGGCGCGGTATTCGTCGCGGTACTTCGTCACCTCGTCGTAAATCTCGGCCGGAACCACTTTGCCGCGGATGATCTTGTCGCCCGCCGCCGCCGCCTTCTGCCAGCCCTCGACGTTGCCGGGGGAGTCGACGTTGAGGCCGCGCTTCTTCATCTGCACGATGGCGTCGTCGTTCTGCTTGCGCACGTCGGCGCGCGTCTTCTTGCCGTAGCTGTCGGCGATCTCG
>JANXXR010000130.1 GCA_025350525.1 Deltaproteobacteria bacterium | reverse complement strand
TCATCGGCGAGGGCGCGCTGGGCGGCAGGGTGGTGGCGAGCGCCGGCCCGTGGCGCACCCTGGCCGAGTGGTGGACCGACGCGCCGCTCGCGCTCGACGCCTACGACCTGGAGCTGGCGGGCGGGCTCCTCATCCGCGCTTCCCGCGAGCTGGCCACCGACGCCTGGCACATCGAGGCCGTCTATGACTGACCGCTCCGGCCGATGGACACCAGCGGCCGCACCCCTTCCGGGGCCCCCCCGAAAAAAAATTATTTTTTTTCAGCCGGCCCCCGCCGGGTACGCGCACGCCCCGCCGGGGTGGTGGCCGCCGGGAGCCGGGCCGTGAAGCGGCCGGTGCACGAAGACTGCCCCATCCAGCTGGCCATCGAGGCGCGGCGGGCGCCCGAGATCGAGCTGTCGCCTTTTTCCCGCGACGACCTGGTGGAGACGCCGGCGCCACGACCGTCGCTGTTGCCGTTTGGCAAAGGAGGCATGAAGGAATCGGGGCTCCGCGATCTGCGCGCGGGGCGGCCGGCGTCAGCGCTCTCGCCGCTTGCGGCTACGGAAGCGCCTCTTCTGGCCGCGCCCAGGAAGTCCCGCGCCCCCGGCCCCTCCTGCGACTACGTCGAGCTGCACGCACGCTCCGCCTTCTCCTTCCTGCGCGCCACGGCGCTCCCCGAAGACCTGGCCGCCGCCGCCGCCGCCGCGGGACATGCCACCTATGGAATCGCCGACGCCGGCGGGCTCTACGGCGCCCCGCGGTTCCACACCGCCGCGAGGCGCGAGGGCGTGCGGCCGCTGGTGGGCGCCGAGCTGGAAGTCGACGGCGGCGGACGGGTGGCGCTGCTCTGCGAGGATCGCCGCGGCTATCAGAACCTCTGCCGCCTGCTGACGCTGGGCCACGCCCGCTCCGGTAAACGTTCCGGAAAAAAAAAGGCGTGCCGCGTCGCCCCCGAGCAGCTCGCCGACTTCCGGCAGGGGCTGGTCGCGCTCAGCGCCGGCAAGCCCGAGGAGCTGGTGGTCCTCGCGCAGCACTTCGGCACGGCGCGGCTCTACGCGGAGGTGCAGCGGCACCTCGACCCGCGCGAGGAGCGCGAGACCCGCCGCCGCCTCAACGCCGCCCAGGCCCGCGGGCTGCGCGTGGTGGCGGGAGGCGGCGTCCGGCACACGACGCCTGAGGGGAAGCCGCTCTTCGACGCCCTCACCTGCATCCGCGAAGGCCTGACGCTCGACACCGCCGGCCGCCGCCTCGCCCGCAACGCCGAGCGCCACGTCCGCCCGCCGCGCGAGCTGGCCGCCCTCTTCAAGGACCTGCCGGACGCGGTGCGCGCCACCCGCGAGATCGCCGAGCGCTGCGCCTTCACCCTCGACGACCTGGGCTACCAGCTGCCCGAGCCGCAGCTCCTCCACGCCACCTCGCTCGACGGAGAGCTGTGGCACCGCACGCTTTTGGGCGCGAGGCAGCGCTACGGCGGACCGTCGAGCCCGCGCTGGCCCCGGGCGCTGGCGCAGCTCGAACATGAGCTCGAGCTGATCGCCAGGCTGGGGCTGGCCGGCTACTTCCTCATCGTCCACGACCTGGTGCGCTTCTGCGCCGAGGAGAAGATCCTCGCGCAGGGCCGCGGCTCGGCGGCCAACAGCGCCGTCTGCTACGCGCTCACCATCACCGCGGTGGACCCGGTCGGCATGGGGCTCCTCTTCGAGCGCTTCCTCTCCGAGGAGCGCACCGACTCGACCGGCCACAAGGCCTGGCCCGACATCGACCTCGATCTGCCCAGCGGAGACCAGCGCGAAAAAGTCATCCAGCACGTCTACCAGCGCTATGGCGCCGCGGGCGCGGCCATGACCGCCAATGTGATTACCTACCGGGCGCGGTCGGCCTCGCGGGAGATCGGCAAGGTGCTCGGCTTGCCGCAGGAGGAACTGGACCGCATTGCCAAGCTCTTGCCCCATTTCGAATTCACCACCGGCTTCGATTCATTGCAGAACCGCGCGCAGGAGGCCGGCCTCGCGGTAGAGGACCGCCGCGTCTCCCTCTATCTGCAGCTCTGCCAGCAGATCGCCGGGCTGCCGCGGCACCTCGGGCAGCACTCGGGCGGGATGATCATCGCCCGCGGGCGGCTCGACGAGATCGTCCCCATCGAGCCGGCCTCGATGCCGGGGCGCTCGGTGGTGCAATGGGACAAGGACGATTGCGCCGATATGGGAATCATCAAGATCGATTTGCTGGGATTGGGAATGATGGCGGCCCTGGAGCAGGCCATTCCATTGGTGCGCGCGCACCAGGGCGTCGAAGTCGATCTGGCCCAATTGCCGGCCGGCGATCCCGGCGTTTACAAATTATTGCAGGAGGCCGATACCGTCGGCGTCTTCCAGGTGGAATCGCGGGCGCAGATGGCGACCTTGCCGCGCATGCGCCCCGAGCGCTTCTACGACATCGTGGTCGAGGTGGCCATCATCCGGCCGGGGCCCATCGTCGGGCAGATGGTCAATCCCTACCTGGAGCGGCGCGCGGGCCGCGAAGCGGTCCGCTATCCGCACCCGTCGCTGGAGCCGGTCTTGAAGCGGACCCTGGGGGTGCCGCTCTTCCAGGAGCAGCTGATGCGCATCGCCATGGTGGCCGCCAACTTCACCGGCGGCGAGGCCGACGAATTGCGCCGCGCCATGGGCAGCAAGCGCAGCGTCGAGCGGATGAAGCGCATCGAAGAGCGATTGCGCAATGGAATGACCGCCAATGGAATCAAGCCAAAGGCGCAGGACGAGATCGTATTGGGAATTACCTCCTTTGCCTTATATGGATTCCCAGAGAGCCACGCGGCCTCTTTTGCATTGCTGGTCTATGCCAGCGCATACCTCAAGGTCCACCATCCGCACGCGTTCTATACGGCCATGCTCAATTGCTGGCCGATGGGCTTCTACAGCCCGGCCACGCTGGTGAAGGACGCGCAGCGGCGCGGCGTGCGGGTCAAGGCCATCGACGTCGCCCGCAGCGGCTGGCTCTGCACGCTGGAGCGGCCCGGGCCGGAGGAGGAGCTGTCGCTGCGGCTGGGCCTGCGGTACGCCCGGGGCCTGCGCGAGAAGGTGGCGCAGCGGCTCTTGTCCGCGCGCGCGGAGCAGCCGTTCCAGAGCATCGCCGACCTGGCGGCGCGGGCGGAGCTGCGCCGCGACGAGCTTCTCCAGCTGGCCGAGATCGGCGCCTTGGCCTCGATTCCGACGCGCCCCGGCGGAGCGCCGCCCACCCGCCGCGCGGCGCTCTGGCAGGCGGAGGCCGCCTCGCGCCGGGGAACTGGGCTCTTCGCCCGCGTCGAGCCGATCTCGGACCCGCGCGAGACGAGCCCGCTGCCGGAGATGGATCTGCGCGGCCGCATCGCCGCCGACCTGCGCGGCACCGGCCTCACCGTCGGCCCGCACCCGGTGGCGCTGGAGCGCGAGCGGCTGCGCGCCCTCGGGGTCCACTCCGCCGGCGAGCTGAAAGGCCTGCGCCGCGGCCAGCGCGTCCGCACCGGCGGGCTCTGCATCGTCCGGCAGCGGCCGGGCACCGCCAAGGGCTTCGTCTTCCTCTCGCTGGAGGACGAGACCGGCATCTCCAACATCATCATCGACCCGAAGACCTTCGAGGAGAACCGCGTCGCCATCCTCGCCAGCGCGCTCCTGGTCGTCGAAGGCCGTCTCGAAAAATACGACGGCGTGGTCAGCGTCAAGGCCGACCGCTTCCAGGATCTCCGCGACACCCTCGCCGGCCACCTCCACTCGCGCGACTTTCATTGACGCACGACCGGGCACCAGCCTGCGTTGACCTCCGCTGCTCCGCATGAGACAGCGCGCCGGTGCTGAAAGCGCTCCTCCTCGATCTCGACGGCACCCTCGTCGACACGCCGCAGGCCATCGTCGACATCACCCAGGCGACGCTGGCCGCGCTGGGGCGGCCGCCCGCCGAGGTGCAGGTCATCAAGGACGGCATCGGCCTCCCGCTGCCCCTCGCGCTCTCGGGCCTCGTCGGTGGCGACCCCGCCGCAGCCGTCGAAATCTACCGCACCCTCTGGCGCGCGCAGGTCACGCCGCGGCTCGCGCAGCTGGTCTATCCGGGAGTGCGCGAAGGGTTGCAAGAGATGCGCGACGCAGGCCTGCGCCTCGCCGTCGTCACCGGCAAGGCGCAGGAGGGCGCCGACAGCACCGTCGACGGCGCCGGCCTGCGGGCCTTCATGGAAGTGGTGCTCGGCTACACCAGCGTCGCCAATCCCAAGCCCGCGCCCGACCTCGCCCTCGAGGCGATGAAGCGCCTCGGGCTCCCGGCAGCAGCCTGCGCCGTGGTCGGCGACGCCCGCCACGACCTGGAGATGGCCAGGGCGGCGGGAGTGCGCTCGATCGCCGTCACCTGGGGCGCGCAGCCCGAGGCGGCGCTGCGGGAAGCGACCTGGGTTGCACACTCCTTCGCCGAGGTGGTGCGCATTGCCCGCTCCGCGGCTAGGCTCTAGCGCCCATGCCCATCGCGACCACCAATCCGTTCACGGGCGAGACGGTGAAGACGTTCCACGCCGACACCGACGCGCTCATCGAAGAGAAGCTCCAGAAGGCCGACCGCGCCTTCCGCGCCTTTCGCCGCACCAGCTTCGCCGAGCGCGCCCGGCTGATGTCCCGCGCCGCCGGGCTCCTCGAGGAGCGCAAGGAGGCGCTGGGCCAGCTGATGACGCTGGAGATGGGCAAGCTGCGCAAGGCCGGCATCGGCGAGATCGAAAAGTGCGCCGGCGGATGCCGCTACTACGTCGAGAACGCCGAGCGCCACCTTTTGCCGCAGACGGTGCAGACCGACGCCAAGCGCTCGGGCAAGCGCTTCCAGCCGCTGGGTCCGGTCCTGGCCGTCATGCCGTGGAACTTCCCCTTCTGGCAGGTCTTCCGCTTCGCGGCGCCGGCGCTCATGGCCGGCAACGTCGGGCTGCTCAAGCACGCCAGCAACGTTCCGCAGTGCGCCCTGGCCATCGAGGCCATCTTCCGCGACGCCGGCTTCCCCGACGGCGTCTTCCAGACGCTGCTGGTCGGCAGCGACAAGGTGAAGCGCATCGTCGAGGATCCGCGCCTCGCCGCCGCCACCCTCACCGGCTCCGACGGCGCCGGCCGCAGCCTGGCCAGCATCGCCGGGGCTCAGCTCAAGAAAGTGGTCCTCGAGCTGGGCGGCAGCGATCCCTTCGTGGTCCTCCCCAGCTGCGACCTCGACAAGGCGGTGGAGGTGGCCATCGCCGCCCGCATCCAGAACGCCGGGCAGAGCTGCATCGCCGCCAAGCGGTTCATCGTCCACCAGCAGATCGCCGACGACTTCGAGAGCCGCTTCGTCAAGGGCATGGCCGCCCTCGAGGTCGGCGACCCGCAGGACGACAAGACCCAGGTCGGGCCGCTCGCCTCCGAGCAGGTGGTCCAGGACATCGAGAAGCAGGTCCGGCGGGTGCGAGACGAGGGCGGCCGCATCGCCTGCGGCGGAGAGCGGCTGCAGCGGCCGGGCTTCTTCTTTGCCCCCACGGTGATCCTCAACGCGGAGGGAACGGCGGTGTGGAAGGAAGAGACCTTTGGTCCGGTGGCCGCGGTGGCCCGGGCCAAGGACCTGGGCCACGCCATCGCTCTCGCCAACGACACGCAGTTCGGCCTCGGCGCCACCGCCTTCACGCAGGAGCCCGCCGAGCAGGAGCGCCTCATCGCCGAGCTGGACGCGGGCCAGGTCTTCATCAACGGCATGGTCAAGAGCGACGCGCGGCTGCCCTTCGGAGGCGTCAAGCAGAGCGGATTCGGGCGCGAGCTGTCCGAAGAGGGAATCCGGGAGTTCACCAACGTAAAGACCTTCTGGATCGGCTGAGCCGCGCGCGTTAGAACAGACGACAATGGCGACGATGATCACAGAGGAGTGCATCAACTGCGGGGCTTGCGAGCCGGAGTGTCCCAACCAGGCCATCAGCCAGGGTGAGGACATCTTCGTCATCGACCCCGCCCTCTGCACCGAGTGCGTCGGCTTCCACGACGAGGAAGCCTGCGCCGCCGTCTGCCCGGTAGACTGCTGCATCCCCGACCCGAACCTTCCCGAGAAGGAAGACGTGCTCCTCGCCCGCGCCCAGAAGCTGCACCCGGACAAGGCGTTTCCGTCGCTCCTGCAACTGCCCGCCCACCTCTCGCGATTCCGGCGGCCTGCGGCCTGAACCGTACCCAAGGAGTTGGCCGATGCGCCGCAGCACCTGCTTGTTTGCGCTCGTCAGCGCGCTCTCGGGGGCTGCCGCAGCCGCTCCGGAGCTGGAGCGCGACGATCCGGGCGAGCGGGCGCGGGCGGTGCGGGAGCTGCGCGGCCCGCCCGACCCAGTCGCCCGCTGGCGCGTGCTGGAAGAGGCGCAGAAGCAGCGCGACCGGTATCTGCGCGCGTCGAGCGGCT
>JANXXR010000129.1 GCA_025350525.1 Deltaproteobacteria bacterium | reverse complement strand
TGATCACCCGCACCGACGTCGCCGCGCCGGGGCAGGAGCTGTTGCCGGCCTTCGTGCTGGTGGGGAAGATCGATCCGCGGAACCCCTCGGCCGCTCCGCAGATCACCTACCGGACCGTGCCCGACTCGGCGGACAAGCTGCTCAAGTACGTCCTCTCCGATCGCGACTACCGCGTCTCGCAGTTCACCGTGCCGGTGACGGCGTTTCCGCAGCAGGGGCTCTACCTCGTCTCGCTGCTGGTGGCCAAGCAGGGCAAGGTCTCGGGCAACGCCTTCCTCGGCTCGACGGCGCTGGCGGCCACGGGCGCGGCCGGCATCCTGCGCGTGCAGTAGCCGCGCGCGGGCTACGAGGCGCGGCCGTTGCTCCTCGGCGCGATCGCCAGCGTGATCAGCGAGGCGGCGGTGCAGAAGGTGGTGCTGGTGATGCAGTGGTCGCCGCGCCAGGTGCCGTCCTCGCGCTGGATCGAGGCGAGCCGCGCGCGGATGTTGCGCGAGAACTCCGCCCACTCGGCGCCGCCGATCTCCGCCTTGGCCTCGGCCGTCAGCATGTACGAGACGTGCTCCTCGCCGCCGTAGCTGCCGAAGCCGCGCATCACCTGCTCGTTGGACAGCGCCGTCGAGGCGGCCTCGCGAGTCGCGATCGCCCGCGCCTTCCTGCTCTTCTCCACGGGCGTGGCCGGCTCCGCGGGCGCGGCCCGCTCCATCTGTGCCGCCGCCAGGCCCGACGCGGCCGCCGAGTAGAGCGCGACGCCGGCCGCGTCGCTGGTCGAAAACACTTTGGTCTTGTCGTCGTACTTCTCGACCAGGTTTTGCTGGCCCTTCTCCAGCGTGCTGCGCGAGACCTTCACGCCGGCGTCGCGCGCGGCCAGGAGGCCATTGCTCGCGAAGGAACTGGCCAGCAGCGGCGCCCAGCCGTCCTTGGCGTAGCTGCCGTCGGCCGATTGAGCCCGCTCGATGCGCGAGGCGCAACCGGCCAGCGCCTCGCGCGCGCGCCGCTGCTCACCCTTCGGCAGCGTGGGCAACGCCTCGGCGAGGAACTGCGCGGCCATGAAGGTGTCGATGTTCCGGCCCAGCTTGCGCTGCGGCAGCGTTCCGGGTTCATTGACGGCGATCTCCTCCGCCGGCGTCCGCTTCACCGCCGCGGCGATGAACCGCACCGCGCGCCGGGTGTGGTCCTGGTACTCGCCGCGCGAGCCGGTGTGCCCCATCCGCAAGAGCGCGAGGCCGGCGATGGCGGTGGTGGCGACGTCGGGCCGCTCCGACTTCGCCGTCTCGCCCCAGCTGCCGTCGGTGTTCTGCGCGGCGACGAGCCAGGCCAGCGGACGCTGGACGTCGGGGTCGGTCCGCTCGGGGTGCTGCTGCGCATCGTGAACGGGCGGGAGCGGCGACGGTGCAATCGGGCGGGAAGAGACGCCGGCCGCGAGCGCGGCGGGCGCGAGGAGCAGGATGACGTTTCGCATGGGACCTCCGGAAAAGGGGACCCGGCGATGAACGCGGCGGCTGGCGCGAGGATCTATCGATCGGTACGCATCGCGCGGAGCGGTCGTAAAAGCGTCGGCCATGTCGCGACTGTGGTTCGCGCTGGTCGTCTGCGCCGCCTGCAAGCCCTCGAGGCGAAGCGCGCGAGGAAGAGGCGCAGCGCGAGCAGCACGCGGGGACCGGCGACGCCGACCTGCTCTACGCGATGGGAACTCTGCTCGGCGCCCGGGTCCGCGACCGCGGCCTTGCGAGGGCGAAGGCCCGAATCCCGCCGCCAGCGAGAGGTCAAAGTGAGCGGCGAAGGCAGAGTAAACGCTACCTACGGTCGGGTTTACTCACGGTCGCCGGCCTCGTCGCCCTTCGTCTTCAGTCCCGCCCTCGCCCCCGTCCTCACCGTCGCTATCGTGGTGCGAGTGGCGCGAGCGGATCACGAACGCGGTCGCGTGCTGCACGCCGTCTCCGAGGTCGACGACGAAGAACCAATTGCCCGCCGGCAGGCCCCCAAGGGGCACGAGGAGAACATAGGCGTCGTCCTCCGACGAGTAGCCGAAGGCGTTGGTCCGGACTCGCCGGTGCTCAGGCAGCCATCCCGCGGCCGGCTTCAGCGGCCCGGGCGCGCCGTTGCTCGATTGCGCCAGGTAGAGATGCGCCGTCGCATCCGCGACGCCGGCGCTGGCGCCGGTCAGCTTGAACCAGACCGGCACGACCTCGCCCTGTCGGAAGACCGAGGTTCCGTCGGCTTCGACTTCCCCCTGCAGGCCCGACCAGCTGAAGACGACGTTCACGTGGAACGTCGCCGGGGCGCTGGCGTTGCCCGCCGCGTCGGTGGCGGCGCACGAGACGGTGGTGGCGCCGGGGGCAAACACGCTACCCGAGGCCGGGCTGCAGGAAGTTGCAACCGCGCCATCGACGGCGTCCACGGCGGTGGCGAAGTACGCCACCACCGCGCCTTGGACGCTCGACGCGGTCACGGTGATGTCGGCCGGCACCTGAACCACGGGCGCAGTCGCGTCGTGGACAGTCACGACATGGCTCGAGGTCGCGACGTTGCCGTGCGAGTCGGATGCGCTGCAGGTCACCTTGGTAGCGCCCATCGGGAACAAGCTGCCCGACGCCGGGGCGCACGAGACGGCGACGTTGCCGTCGACGGCGTCCAGAGCGGTCGGCGCGGACCAGGAAGCGGTTGCGCCGGCGGGCCCGGTGGCCGCGACGGTCATGTCCGCGGGAAGGCTCGCGAGGACTGGGGCGGTGGTGTCCACGACCGTGACGGTGAACGCGGCGGTCCCGGTATTTCCATGCGCGTCGGTCGCGCTGCACCCTACCAGCGTGGTACCGAAGCCGAACAGCGCTCCGCTCGCGTGATCGCAGCTGGGCGCGAGGCTGCCGTCGACCAGGTCAGTGGCGGCGGCCGAGAACAAAGCGTTCGCTCCGGCCGGGCCGGTTGCCTCAACGACGGAGGGAGGGGGCAGCGACAAGGCCGGCGGCGTGCTGTCGACGATCGTCACCGTGGTGTTTGCGGTGGCAGGCGTCCCCGCCGCGTTGGTGACGGTGAGCGTGACGGCGTGAGCACCGACGCCGAACGGCACGTCAGCCGTGACGGCGCTGGCGAGCGGCGTCGGACCCTCGGTCCAGGCGTACGTGCCGTCGACCCCGGTCGAAGCAGAGCCGTCGAGCATCACCGAGGTGAGCGGCCCCGTCGCCTCGAGCGTCTGGGCCGGGCCGGCATTCGCCACCGGCCCCGTCTGCGGGCGCTGGCCGGCCCAGGCGACGGCGTTGACGTAGAGCTTGAGGATGTTCGGATCCTGCAACGTCGCGCCGGGCGACGCGTTCGAATAGTTGGGCGCCGCAGAGAATCCGACCACGTGGCCCTGGCCGTAGTTGCGCACCAGCACCGACGGGCCACCGCTGGGTGCGCGCATCAGCACGGTCGCGCCCTGCCCGTTGATCTGTGGTCCCGCGTCGTGCGCCTCGGCATAGAACGAGAACGACGTCGGAAGGCCAGACAGCACCGGGTGGCTGAGCTGCTCGGCGACGGCGCTCCAGGTCATGGTGCAGTCGCCGCAGTT
>JANXXR010000027.1 GCA_025350525.1 Deltaproteobacteria bacterium | reverse complement strand
CCCATGCGCCTCGCCGCGCTCTCGGAGTTGCAGAGCATCTTCGTCTTCACCCACGACTCCATCTTCGTCGGCGAAGACGGGCCCACCCACCAGCCCATCGAGCAATTGGCGGCGATGCGGGCCATTCCCAACCTGGAGATCTGGCGCCCCGCCGACGGCCTCGAGACTGCCGCCTCGTGGGCCTCGGCGCTGGAGCGCAAGGACGGCCCCAGCGCCTTTGCCTTCTCGCGCCAGAAGCTGCAGCCCTTGCAGCGCAGCCGTCCCGCAGACATCCGCGAATGCATGAAGGGCGCCTATGCGCTCAACGACGTGGCCGAGCCCGAGGTGGTGCTGATCGCCACCGGCAGCGAGGTGCCGCTGGCGCAGGCGTCGCTGCCGCTGCTCGAGAGCAAGTACCGGGTGCGGCTCGTCTCCATGCCCTGCGTGGAGAAGTTCCTCAAGATGCCGGGCGATGAGCAGCGCAAGCTGATTCCGCACGGCAAGGCAAAGCTGATTGCCCTCGAGGCGGCGGGCGGGCTCGACTGGTACCGCATCATCGGCGACGGGCTGATGCTGGGCATCGACCGCTTCGGCGCCAGCGCGCCCGAGAAGGCGCTGGCCGACGCCTACGACCTGACGCCTGCAAAAGTCGCGGGGAAGATTTCGAAGTGGCTCTCCGAAGGCGCGCGCACCAACACCAAGGAGTAGACGATGAAGCCGGCAGCGAAGCTCAACGAGTTTGGACAGAGCGCATGGCTCGACCTGATCGGCCGCAAGCTGATCGAATCCGGCGAGCTGAAGCGGATGGTCGACGAGGACGGGGTCCGCGGAGTCACCGCCAATCCGGCCATCTTCGAGAAGGCCATTGCGGAGACCAAGGAGTACGACGCGGCGCTCTCCAAGCTGGTGGCGCAGGGCAAGTCGGCGCTGCAGATCTACGAGGCGCTGGCCGTCGCCGATGTGCGCGACGCCTGCGACGTCTTCCGCCCCATGTTCGATCAATGGAAGGGCGGCGACGGCTTCGTCTCGCTGGAGGTCTCGCCCACCATCGCCCTCGACACCGCGGCCACCGTCGAGGAGGCGAAGCGGTTCTGGGCGGCGGTGGATCGGCCCAACATCCTCATCAAGATCCCCGCCAGCGCCGAAGGAATGTCGGCCATCCGCCAGGCCACGGCGGCGGGCATCAGCGTCAACATCACGCTCATCTTCAGCGTCAAGGTCTATGCGCAGGTCATTGAAGCCTATCTGGGCGGGCTGGAGGAGCGGGTGGCGAAGGGACTGGCCATCTCGCAGATCCACAGCGTGGCCTCGTTCTTCGTCAGCCGCGTGGACAGCGCCGTGGACAAGCTGCTGGAGGCCAAGGGGAACAAGGAATTGCAGGGCAAGATCGCCAATGCCAATGCAAAAGAGGCTTATCAGCTCTTTTTGCAGACCCTAAGCTCGCCGCGCTGGAAGGCGCTGGAGGCCAAGGGCGCCACCCGGCAGCGGCCGCTCTGGGCCTCGACCGGCACCAAGAACAAGGCCTACAGCGACGTGCTCTATGTCGAGCCGTTGATCGGGCGCGATACCGTCAATACCCTGCCATTGGCCACGCTGCAGGCCTTCAATGACCACGGCAAGGTGGCCGAGACGGTGACGCAAGGCGTGCCCGAGGCCCGCGCGCAGCTGCGCAAGCTGGGCGAGTTGGGCATCGACCTGGAGCAGGTCTGCACCAAGCTCACCGAAGAGGGCCTCGCGCTCTTTTCCAAAGCATTGGAAAACCTGCTCAAGGCCATCGAGAAAAACACATGAAGGTGGTGGAGCGGCTGGGCCGGCGCAAGCAGGAGGCGCGGGCGGGCCTCGAGTTGGCGCGGCACAAGCCGCTCACGGGGCAGGCTCTTGCCATTGCCGGGCGGCTGAGCCATTTGCTGGACCTCGTGCTGCCAGGCCAGGAGGCAGCGGGCCAGATGGCCGGGGCAGAAGAGGCGTCGCGCTCGGCCGCGCTGCCGCTCGAGGACAACCCCGCGGTCCGGTTGGGCGCCATCGCCGCGGGGCTCGCGCGCGGCGGGGCGGACAAGCTGACGCTCTTGCCCAGCCCTGCGCTCTTGCCGCTGGGCCCGTGGATGGCGGAGCAGATCGCGCTGCGAACCTCTGGCGTCGTTCCGGTGACCGGCGAGCCGGCCGGGCGCAAGGATGCCTATGGCCTCGACCGGCTCTTCTTCTCGATTGCGCTGGCTTCTGAAGCGCACGACATGACCTACCTCGCCGAGGCCGGGCACCCGGTGGTGCAGTGGACGGTGGAGCCGCCGGAGCTTCTGGGCGCGCTGGTCCGCTGGGAGATCGCGGCAGGGGCCCTGGGCGCGTTGCTCGGGGTGGCGGCGGCGGCAAAAGCAGCGGGCGCGCCGGTTTCCGAGCCGTCGCTGCGCGCGGGGCGACTCGCCCTTTTTACCGATGCGGTTCATGCGCAGATCCTGCGAAGAGCAGCGGGAACGCTCGGCGCAAAGGCGGCGGAGTCGCCGGCGAGCTGGATCGCGGCGCACCTGGCGCTGGCCGATGGCTGCATCGTGCTGCAGGCGCGCTTCGCGCAGACTCCACACCTGGAAAACGAGCTGCGGACGTTGCAGGGCGCCATCCGCAACGCCACCCGGCTCGCCTGCACCAGCGGTCCTGCTCAAGGCCTGCTCGTCGAGCTGACCGCCGCCGAGAGCGCGGCTCCGCTCCCTTTGGGCGCCTTGCGCATTCACGCCGAAGACGGCGACGCGCAGAACCTCATCCAGGCGCTGCACGCAGCCATTCAACTGATCTCGCGATAGGAACAACCAATGCAACTCGCAATGCTGGGCCTCGGCAAGATGGGCGGCAACATGGTGCAGCGCCTCATCGCCGGCGGGCACAAGGTGGTCGCCTACGATGTCGATCCGAAGCGGGCCACCGAGATCGCGGGCGCCATTCCAGCCGGCACGCTCGACGAGGTCATCGCCGCGCTGACGCCGCCGCGGGTCTGCTGGGCGATGGTGCCGTCGGGGAAGATCACCGAGGAGCTGGTGAGCTCGCTGGCCGCCCGCATGCAGAAGGGCGACATCATCGTCGACGGCGGCAACTCCAACTTCAAGGATTCGCAGCGGCGCGCCAAGGAGCTGGCCGAAAAGGGCATCCACTTCTGCGACGCCGGCACCAGCGGCGGAGTGTGGGGCCTCAAGAACGGCTATTGCCTGATGGTGGGCGGCGCGCCCGAAGCCTATGCGGTCATCGAGCCGGCGCTGAAGACGCTGGCCCCGGAGGACGGGCTCCTCCATACCGGCCCCGCCGGCAGCGGCCATTTCACCAAGATGGTCCACAATGGAATTGAATATGGCTTGATGACCTCCTATGCCGAGGGTTTCGAGATCCTCAAGACCTCGCCCTTCGGCCAGCTCGACCTGCCCAAGATCGCCGGCATCTGGCGCAACGGCAGCGTGGTCCGCTCCTGGCTGCTCGACCTGTTGCACGACGCGCTGGAGAAGGACCCGGGCCTCGACGGCATCCGCGGCTACGTCGAGGACAGCGGCGAAGGGCGGTGGACGGTGCAGGCGGCCATCGAC
>JANXXR010000024.1 GCA_025350525.1 Deltaproteobacteria bacterium | reverse complement strand
GGCAACATGTATCTGCTGAAGCACAATGCGAAGCAGGCCACGTATCACTATTCGATGCTGGTGAAGATGTTTCCCAACAGCCTATATACCCCATCGGCGCACTGGCGGGCGGCGTGGATGAACTATCGGCTGCGCAATTATGCCGAGGCGGCGCGGCTGATGGATGAACAGATCCAGATGTATCCGGCGGGCGTCGAGGTTTCGAGCGCGCTGTACTGGCGGGGCCGCATCTACGAGGACGAGGAGCACAACTTCGCGCAGGCGATAAACTACTACCGCGTGCTGTCGATGACGTATACCAACTTCTATTACGCGAATCTGGCCAGGGAACGGCTGAAGGTGTTGGGAACGCAGACGCCCGTGGCTCCTTCGCCGGTGTTGAGCACGGTGGTGCGGGCGGCGGCGACCTTTTCGACCACGCTGAAGACCGACTGCATGGCCGGGCTGCGGCCCACCATCTGCTCGAAGCGCCCGCGCGCCGAGAGCTGCTCGCGCAAGAGCTCGTTGTCGCGCAACAGCATCCGCCCGCGCTGCGCCAGTCCGCGCTTCTCCAGCGCCTTGCCCACCAAGAGGAGGAGCTCGTCGTTCTTGAAGGGCTTGGCGACGTAGTCGTAGGCGCCCATCCGCATCGCCTGCAGATCGCCTTCGTCGCTGGCGTAGGCGGTCATGACGATGACTTCGGTCTCCGGACGGTCGGCCTTCACCTTCTTGAGGATGTCGAGTCCGCTCTTGCGGCCGAGGCGCAGGTCGGTGAGCACCAGGTCGAACTCGGCGGGCGCGGTGAGCGCGCGCAGGGCCGCCGCCGCGTCCTCGGCCATCTCGACTGCGTACCCCGCCTTGGTGAGCAGCACCTCGAGGAAGACGCGCATCGAGGGCTCGTCGTCGACCACCAGCAGCCGGGCCATGGCCTATCCTGCCTGCGCCCGCAACGGCGCGGGAGAGGTTTCCAGCGCGGGCGGCTCAGACTGATCCGCCAGCGGCAGCGCCACCCGGAAGGTCGAGCCGCGCCCCGGCTCGCTGCGCACCGAGAGCTCGCCGCCGTGGGCCTCGACGATGCGGTGGACGATGGCCAGCCCGAGCCCGGTGCCGCGCTCCTTGGTGGTGAAGAAGGGATCGAAGATGCGCTTCAAGTCGTCGGCGCCGATGCCCTCGCCGGAGTCGGAGACTTCGAGGAGCGCGTGGCGGTTGTGGCGGGCGAAGTGGACCCGGATCCGCCCTCCGTGCGCGGTGGCGTCGGCGGCGTTGCCCAGCAGGTTCCAGAGCACCTGGCGCAGCTGGCGCGGGTCGGCCCGCACCGGCAGCGGCCCCTCGGCGTGCAGCTCGAGCTCGAGGCCGCGCGCCGCCGCCTGCGGGCGGAACAGCTCCACCGTCTCCGAGACGGCCTGGGTCCCGTCGAGCGGGGTCATCGCCGTCGAGGCCGGCCGCGCGAAGGAGAGGAAGTCGCGCACCAGCGCCTCGAGCCGCTCCGCCTCGGAGAGGACCACGTGCATCAGGCGGCGCTCCTGATCGTCGAGCCGCGGCGAGCCGCCCAAAATCTCGATCGAGCCGCACATCGAGGCGAGGGGATTGCGGATCTCGTGCGCCAGGCCCGCCGCCAGACCGCCCACCACGGCGAGGCGGTCGGAGCGGCGCACCGCCTCCTCCATCTCGCGCAGCTCGGTGAGATCCTGGAAGAGGATGACGTGCCCGGGCACGTGGCGCTCCTCGAGCGGCGCGATGGCGTAGCCGAGGATGCGCTCGCGCCCGTCCCTGGCGCGGATGCGGACTTCGGCGCGGGGCTTGTCGGCGAAGCGGGCGATGGAGTCGGCCAGCTCGGGCAGCTGCGTGCGCAGCGGCTGGCCGCGGGCGGTGGCGTCGGTGAGGCCGGTGAGCTGTTCGGCGGCGCGGTTGAGCCAGGTGATGTGGCCGGCCTCGTCGAGGGTGAGGATGCCGCTCGCCACCGAGCGCACCACCGCGGAGTAGATGGCCTGCAGCGCCTCCAGCCGGGTCTCGCTCTCGGCCAGCTGGCTGCGCGCTCCCTGCAGCTGCTCGGCGAGAAAGGCAGCCAGCGCGCCGACCAGCAGGAAGGCGGAGAGGTTGGCCGCCATCACCACCGCCAGCCGGCCCGGCGGCAGCGGGGCGCGATCGAGATAGGCGGAGACCGGCTCGATGATCCCCGCGTCGCTGCCCCAGGCGAGCAGGCAGAAGGCGATGGCCGACGCCGCCGCGCCCAGCGCCGCCCCGCGCCGTCCGAGGCCGATGGCGCCGGAGACGATGGCCAGCGGATAGAGGATGGTGAAGATGCTGTCGGCGCCGCCGGTCAGGTAGACGAGGCCGGTGGCGAAGGCGACGTCGGCGGCGATCTGGCCGAGGGCGACCAGGCTCAAGTGGCGGCCGGCGCGCAGCAGAAACGTCGCGATCAGCGACGCCACGTACATGCTGCCGATGATGGCGAAGAGCCAGACCTCGATGGCCCGCGGAAAGGGGTCGCGCCCGAGCGTCAGCCAGCCGGTGGCGATGAGCAGCGCGCTGCCCACCGCGAGGCGGATGGCGGTGAGCAGCACCAGCTTGTGGTACAGCCCGGGCGGCCGTTCGCCTTCCGGCGGCGAATAGACGCCGCTCTCCGCCACGGCTACTTGACCGCTCCGGCGATGGAGAAGATGGGCAGGTACATGGCGA
>JANXXR010000003.1 GCA_025350525.1 Deltaproteobacteria bacterium | reverse complement strand
CGCCGCTCTGCGAATCGCTGGCTGCTCTTCCAGCGCTTGCTCGAGCGCGCTTTCACGCGGCCGCCCACCTACGCGACGCTCGCTGGACGCCCCCCACTATCCCTCGTGGCTGCCTGAGCGAAGCGGATACCTAGACAAGGCTGACAGAACGTCGTCGTGATCACTCGCGCTGGCAGCTCTCTTCGACCACCGGGGACCACTCCTTGTCCTGCTGCACCTCCAGCCGCCAGTCGAAGCCCTGCGGGGTGGTGCGGAAGACGCGGCGGAGCTTGAGCCGCCGGTCGCCGTCGCGCAGCGTGGCGGAGAAGACCAGCTCGTCGCCGTCCCAGTCGCCGGCGCTGCCGCTCTCGCTGGTGCCGTCGCTGGCCGACAGGGTCTCGAAGAGCCGCTCGGCGTCCTCGTCCCAGCCGATGTGTCCGGCCACCAGCAGCGCCTCCGGACCCTGCTGCTGGTAGCGGGCCAGCACGAAGGCGCCGCCGAGATCGGGCGCGAACGACCAGCGCGACTGTGCAGAGTCCTTGCCCGCGCAGCGCCAGTCGCCGAGCAGCGGGCGCAGCTGCGAACGGAGCGGTCCGCTCAGCCGCGGCGTGGGCACGATGACACAGGCTGCGAGTAAAGTATATAAAATATACATTGCGACGCGCGCACCGGTCCGCCGCCCGCGCCGGCAGCCGGTCGGCGCGCTCACGGGAAGAGCCGCCGCGCCGCTTCCTCCAGCGTGCAGCACTCTCCCGGCAGCGCGCCCAGCAGGTGGCGCAGCCGCCGCAGCTTCTCGCTCACCGGCATCCGCAACCCGGGCTGCGCCGCGGCGAGCGCGCCCGGCACGTCGCTCGCGTCCAGCAGGTCGATGCCGTGCAGCTCGAGGTTGAAGTGCCCGCCAGCGGCGCCCCAGCGCGCCATCTGCGGCAGCGCCAGCACCACCGTGCCGATGACCGGCGCCCTGAGCAGGGGCGTGGTGGCCACCGGCAGCTCGCGCAACCCGCGGCGCAGGTGCGGGCCGCGCGGCGCGAAGAGCTGTCCGGGCGCGCCGAGAATGCTGCGGCTCCTGCGCCCCCGTACGGCATAGGCGAGGAGCGCCAGCGCCTTGGCCGCGTAGTACGGCGGGCTGGGCAACAGCGAAGAGTCGTAGAGGTAGTCGAGCTCCCGCACCGCGTCGATGAGCCTGGGCGACAGCGTGTAGCCCGGCGCCCGGAAGCCGCGCGGCTTGGGAATGCCCGCCTCCCGCAGCGCCGCCTCGCAGGCGAGCAGGTCCTGCACCATCCGCTCCTGCGAAAAGCGGGAGAGCGCGTAATCGTGCGCGAAGGAGTGCGAGCCGATCTCGTGCTCCCGCGCCGCCTCGCGCAGCCGGCCGGGTCCGTACTGCACCTCGCTCCCGATGGCGAAGAATGTCGCCTCGAGGTTGAGGCCCGCGAACAGCTCGCAGAAGCGCGCGAGCGCCACCTCGGGCACCGCCCGCAGCGCGGCGTCGTCGAGGATCCCCGTCAGCCCGTGGATACTGGCGTAGCAGCCGAGCCCGTCGAGGTCTACCGAGACGCTGAAGAGCGGCTTCACGGCGTCCTGCGCGACTCCTCCTGCAGGTAATAGATATCGTCCTGCACGGTGCCGATGTCGCCCGCGTCGGGCCGCAGCTCGAGGTAGCGCCCGAACTCGGCGATGGCGTCCCGCCGCTTGCCGTCGTCCTTGTACATGTAGCCCAGCTCGTGGTGGGCGGTGGCGTCGGTGGGGTCCACCTGGGTGGCCTTCCGCAGGGCGTCGAGCGCCTTGCTGCGGCAGCCCCTGCAGTCCTTGTCCTTGTAGGCGATGCCGAGCTTGGTCCAGACGCCGATCAAATTGGGATTCTGCGAGAGCGCCTTCTGGAAGTCGCGGATGGCGCCGTCCACGTCGCCGGTCTGCTGCTCGGCGTCGCCCACCTCGGCCCAGAGGCGCGCGCGCTTTGGATCGAGGGCGGCCGCCTTCCTGAAGGCGCCCCCCGCCTCGTTGAAGCGGTTCTCCACCATGAGATTGAGGCCCAGGTGCTCGAGGGCGTCGGCGTTCTGCTTGTCCTTCTCGATGGCGCGGCTGAAGGCGTCGACCGCGTCCTGCACTTGCTGGCCTTGCTCGAAGATGAGGCCCAGGTAATAGAGGTACTCGGTGTTCTCGGGCTCGATCTCCACCGCCTTCTTCATGGTGTCGACGGCCTCGGCCAGGTTCTTGCGGCCGGCCAGCGCGCGCGCCAGGAAGAAGAGCCCTTCGGCGTAGCGGTCGTTCATCAGCACCGCCTGGCGAAGCTGCTGCTCGGCATCCTCGAACTGGCCGCGCTCGACCAGAAGGGCGCCGAAGCGGGCCCGGTAGCGCGGCTCCTTGGAGTCGAGCTTCACCGACTTGCGCAGCGCCTCGAGCGCCGCGTCCGAATCGCCGAGGCGGCGCAGGAGCGACCCATACTCGAAGTACATCGACGCGTCGGTGTCCACCTGCGAGAGCGCCAGCTCCAGCTCCTTGCGCGCGCCGGCCAGGTCGCCCTCGGCCGCCAGCGCCTTGCCCATTCCGGCGTGGGCCAGCGGATCCTCCGGATCCTTCTGCAGCGCGCGCTCGTAGGCGGCCCTGGCGCGGACCTTGTCGCCCAGCGCCACCGCCAGGTCGCCCACCGCCTCGTCGTCGAGCGCCAGGAGCTGCGCCGCGGGCACTTTCAGCGCCGCCTCCAGCTTCTCCCGCGCCTTGGCCTTGTCGAGCCGGCCCACGTAGATGATGCCCTCCGCCGCCAGCGCCTCCACCAGGTCGGGCTTCTTCTGCAGCGCCGCCTCGTACTTCTTGAAGGCCTCGTCGCCCTTGCCGATGGCCTCGGCCACCCGCCCCTGCAGGTAGATGAAGTGCGCGTCGGCAGAGTCCTTGGAGACGGCCAGGTTGATCTCGCGGTCCGCCTCCAGCAGGCGGTTGAGCCCCAGGTAGGCGCGCGCGGCGCCCGCATAGGCCGCAGGCGAGGGAGTGCCGCCGGCGATGGCCGCCTCGTACTGGCGCGCGGCCTTCTCCCACTCGCGGCGCGAGAGGCGGAAGTCGCCGTACCGCTCGCGGATGGTTGCGGCGTTGGGATCCAGCGACACCGCGCGCTCGTAGGCCGCCTCGGCCGCCTTGTTGTCGTGGGCCGCCGCCGCGAGCCCGCCGCGCAGCATGTTGCCGCGCGCCTCCTCTGCGGCGTCGAGCGTCT
>JANXXR010000717.1 GCA_025350525.1 Deltaproteobacteria bacterium | reverse complement strand
GCTCCTGCGCGTCGGCGCCCCGCTGGCGGCGCCCAGCGCCAACCGCGCCGAGCACGTCTCGCCCACCTCGGCGGCGCACGTGCTGCGCGACTTGAACGGCCGCATCGACGCGGTACTCGACGGCGGCCGCTGCGCCTACGGTATCGAATCGACGGTGGTGGCCCTCGACGCCGCAGGGCCGCGCCTGCTGCGGGCGGGCGCGATCTCCCGGAGCGCCATCGAGGAGCTGATCGGACCTCTGCTGCAGGGCCCCGCGCAGGGCGGCATCGCGCAGTCGCCGGGGCAGCACCGGCGCCACTACGCGCCCGCGGGGATCGTCCGGCTGGCGGCGCGGCTCGATCTCGACGCAGCGGCGGCGCGGCTCACCGGCCGCATCGGCGTGCTGCTGCACGGCAAGTCCGAGGCGCCGGCGGCCACCGCGGTGGCGCGGCTCCCCGGCGAGCCGGCCGGCTACGCGCGCGGGCTGTACGCGGCGTTGCGCGATCTGGAGGACGCCGACTGCGGGGCCATCCTCATCGAGCAGGTCCCGGCGACGGCAGAGTGGGACGCCATCCGCGACCGCCTCCTCCGCGCTTCCTCTCCCTGAGCTCCTAAAAAAGCAAAGGCGCACCACGGAGGTGCTGAGGGCACGGAGAAAAGCTTTTGGGCTCACGCCCGCGCATCCTCTCGCGCCGCCTCTGGCAACCGGCCAAACACTCCGTGTCTCCGTGCCTCCGTGGTGCGCTTCTAAGCCGCCCAGCGCGCGTGCGCTTCTAAGCCGACAGCGCGCGGGAGATTTCGGTGGCGGTGGTGGCGTTGTTTTCGAGCAGGGCCAGGTTCGCCTCCTGCGTCCGCCCCGCGGTCGCCTTCGAGAGCGCCCCGAGGAGGAACGGCGTCACTTCCTTCCCCGGCAGCTTGCGCCGCGCCGCCTCG
This sequence comes from Deltaproteobacteria bacterium, assembly GCA_025350525.1. GTDB lineage: Bacteria > Myxococcota > Myxococcia > Myxococcales > 40CM-4-68-19 > 40CM-4-68-19. Next base: position 3,291 of record JANXXR010000717.1, on the reverse strand, counting down.
CGGAGCGCCGGCAGGAGCGCCGCCTCGATCTCCGCGCGGGGCAGCGCGATGGGCGGCTGCACCGTCAGGACCACGCCGGTCGGCGACTCGAGCACCTCCCAGTGCGCGCGGAGCGCCTGCGCGACCTGCACCGCCGAGGCGAAGGCCTGCTCGGCGCGCAGCCCGCTGCCGCAGTAGAAGGCGGGCAGCTCGTCGCTGCGGTAGCTCCAGACCGGCACGCCCAGCGTCTCCAGGAGCTCGAAGGTCGCCGGCACGTCGAGGATGATCTTGGGCCCCGCGCAGACCACGCAGACGCGGTGCCGCGCGATCTCGGCGAGGTCGGCCGAGACGTCCCCGGGCTCCAGCGCATCGAGCCTGCGGTGCACGCCGCCGATGCCGCCGGTGGCGAAGACGCGGATGCCGACCCGCGCCGCCACCGCGCAGGTGGCCGAGACGGTGGTGCCGGCGTCGCGCTTCTGCGCGCAGATCGCGGCCAGCTCGCGGGCGCCGGCCTTGAGCGGCTTGCGCGCAGGGTCGCCCAACCGCTGCAACTCCGCGTCGCTCATCCCCACCAGGATGCGGCCTTCGATGATGCCGATGGCCGCCGGCACCGCGCCCCCGTCGCGCACCACCTGCGCGCAACGCCGCGCCGACTCGAGGTTGGCCGGCGGCGGCAGCCCCTGCGCGACCACGCTCGTCTCCAGCGCCACGATGGGCCGCCCGTCCCGCAGCGCCGCGATCACTTCGTCGGAGATCCGGATCAGCTCGTCCATGGACCGGGGAATCTAGCGCGGCCACAGCCCGAGCGCGTGCGCCAGCCCGGGCCCGAAGTACGTTTTCGCCGACTCTCCCTTGCCCTCCTGCCACCGCTCGGGCGTCTCGACGTAGCCGACATAGCCGTCGGCGAGTCCCACCAGCACCGCCGGCCGCGCGGCGATCCCCAGCTCGCCCACCGGCTCTCCAGGCACGCCGATGAGCGAGAGCGTCCCCAGCTGCAAGCGCGTCTGCAGCGCGAAGTGCTCCATCCCCAGCGCGAAGACGTTGGCGAACGCCCGCCGCACGGGCCACGCCACCCGCGGGCTCGCCTGCGCGCCGGGCAGCGCGACGATGCGCGTCTCGCAGCCCAGCGCCGCCGTCGCCTCGGGCGAGGCCTGCGCCAGGATGCGCGCGCTCTCGGCGGCGACGGCTGCCGCGAGCGGCCCCTCGCGCGGCCAGGTGGTGTTCCCCACCGCGCCCTGCACCACCAGCGCCGGGACGCCGCCGGGCCAGTCGGGCGAGATGGAATCGTGCGGCGCCGAGGTGGGGTGCATCGCGTAGTCCAAAAGGGTCGCGATCTCCGCCCCTCCTGGCCGCCGCAGCCGCAGCGCCACAAGCTCCGTGTCGATGGGCCCCTCGCTGCGCGCCCGCGCCGGCCCCTGCGCCCACTCTTCCCGCCCCAGCAGCAGCTCCGCCGGACCGAGGGCCGCCGCCGCCTGCTGCAGCGCCACCGCAACAGCAGCGGCGATGGCGTCCCGCTGCGCGCGGTCGAAGGCGCCCGCTCCCGCCCAGCCCGCGATGAAGTTGTCCCAGGCGCCGCCCGGCCCCGAGTGCGTGTGCGTCGCCGCCAGCAGCAGGCAGGTCTGCGGGCCCAGCCCCGCGAGGCGCAACACTTCCTCCTCGAGCTCGCCCGGAATCAGCAGCGTGTCCACCACTGCGAGGTAGGCACGCGCCCCGCCGGCCTCGAGCGCGATGGCCCGCGCGAAGACGGGCGCAACGCTCTGCGCCCGCCGCCGCCCGCCGTATCCGGCGATGACCGGCCGGGGCCCCAGCGCGATGGGCACCGACGCCGCTCCCGCCCGCAGCGCTCCCACGCGATGCTGCTGGCCGACCGCGCGGCCGTGCAGCAGCGCAGGCGGCTCTCGCGCGCCGCGGCCGAGCGGAATCGCGCAGAAGGCCGCCGCCACCAGGAGCAGCGCCGCTGCGAAGAGGAGCGCGCGCCTCAGCGCACCACCCGCCGCGCGCCGAGGTAGCGCGCCTGGAACCACTTGCCGCCCAGGTCCGCCTCCATCACGCCGTGCGACGAACTGGCGTGGACGATGCGGTGGCGGAAGGCGTCCACCACGATGCCGACGTGCGAGACGCCGTTGCCCATGGTGTCGAAGAAGACGAGGTCGCCGTCGCGCAGATGGGCGGGCTCGACCGAGGTCCCCGTCTGCCACTGCTGTCTCGAGACGCGGGGGATGCCGATCGAGACCTCGCGGTAGGAGTTCATGGTCAGCCCCGAGCAGTCGATGCCGCGGTGGGTGAGGCCGCCCCAGACGTACGGCGTGCCGAGGTAGCCGCGCACGGCGCGCTCCAGGCTGGGCCAGATCTGCGGCTGCTCGGGCGCAGCGACGCTGGGCTGCGGATCCCTGGGCTGCGGATCCCGGGGCTGCGGATCGCGGGGCGGCGGCGGCCGGCGGCGATGCTTCGGCCCCTCCGAAGTTGGGAACGGCTCGGCCTGGGGCTGCGTGGTGGAGGTGAAAGTTCCCCCCGGCGCCGCAGTCACCCGCGGCGCCGGCGTCGTCGCCACCGAGAACGCCCCCTGGTAGTCGGGCTCGGGCAGCTTCACCTTGCCCCGCGCCGCCTCGGCAAACTTTTGCTGCAGCGCCTGCTGCAGCCCGCCCGGATGCTCCGGATCCTTGCGCATCCCCGAAAGGAAGTACGCCGCGTAGAGCCGCACGTCCCAGCCGGACTTGACCGCCGAAACCAGCGCCCACTTCACCGTGTTGAAGGTCGCGTCGGGCCACCCTTGCGCCATCGCCTCGTGGATGGCGTCGGCCATCACCTCGCCGGGCACTCCCGCGGCCACGCCCTCGCGGTAGCCGTTCGCCCAGGCGGCGATCGAGTCGGCCGGAATCTTCTTCTGGTAGCCGTAGAGCGCGATGCCGTCGACGGCCTCCGCCGGAGCGCCGCGCCAGATCGCCTGGTAGGCCGCAAAGCCCACCTCGGCGATGCGCGCCGGCTCGGCGTCGTCCATCACGCCCTCTTCGATGACGTGCAAGAGCGTGCGCGCGTCCTCGGGCTTCCCGGGCTTGACGACGTTGAACCCGTAGTTGGCGAAGCGCTCCTGGATGGCCGCCTCCAGCGCCTTCCGCTTCGCCGGCTCGAGGGCGCGGTCCGCGGCCAGCTGCGCATGGACGAACTCGAGGACGTTCTGCCGCGGCGCCGCAGCAGCCGCGGACGCCGCCGTCACCGCGGATGCCACCATGAAGCGGAGGGCGGCGAAAAGAATCCTGGCGGGTCGAGGGGGGGGCGCCGCCGCAGCCGGCTCTACCCATACCGATCGTTCTG
>JANXXR010000684.1 GCA_025350525.1 Deltaproteobacteria bacterium | reverse complement strand
CCATCTTCCTCTATCAAGTGCGGCTCCACGCGCCCAAGGGCAGCCAGCGTCTCGCCGCCATCTTCGAGCAGCTGGTCAACGAGCGGCCGCTCAGCACGCTGCAGGCGGAGGACTTCCGCGCTGCTCTCGATCAGGCGCGCGACGAGCTGGACCAGAAGCCCGCGGCGGCGATGAAGAGCGGCAACAGCAACTTCGCCAGCGCCGAGGACCTCGACACCATGATCAACGCGGCCCGCGCGCGCACGGGGAAGGACCCGTCGATCGGCGAAGTCTGGGTGGAGGTTTTCGCCCAGCTCGACAAGGTGGTCGAGAGCGCCCTCCGGCAGAAGCGCGGCATCTACTTCGGAAACGTCTGATGGCCATCAGCGCCATCGACGTGCAGCGCGTGCTGGTGATCGGCGCGGGCACCATGGGCACCGGCATCGCCCAGGTGGCGGCGCGCGCTGGATATCGCGTCGAGATCTTCGACGTCGCCGCCGGCGCGGCGCAGAAGTCCGTCGAGCGCATCGGCGACTCGCTGGCCCGCGCGGTGGAGAAGGGCCGCTGCACCGCGCAGGAGCGCGAGGAATCGATGGGGCGCCTCGCCGCCGCCAGGGACCTCGAGGAGGCGGCGGCGCAGGCGGACCTGATCGTCGAGGCGGCGCCGGAAGATCTGCCGCTGAAGAAGGAGCTCTTCGCCAGGCTCTCGAAGGCGGCGCGGCCCGACGCCATCCTCGCCAGCAACACCTCGTCCTTGCCCATCACCGCCCTCGCCGCCGCGGCGAAGAATCCCGAGCGCGTGGTGGGCCTGCACTTCTTCAATCCGGTGCCGGCCATGAAGCTGCTCGAGATCGTGCAGGGCGAGCGCACCCATCCCTTGGTGGTCACGGCGGCGCGGGCGGTGGGCGCGCGCCTGGGCAAGGAAGTGGTGGTGGTCCGCGACGCGCCGGGCTTCGCCACCAGCCGCCTCGGCATCGCCCTCGCCATGGAGGCCATCCGCATGCTCGAGGAAGGCGTGGCCAGCGCCGAGGAGATCGACCGCGCCATCGAGCTGGGCTACGGCCACCCGATGGGTCCGCTCAAGCTCACCGACCAGGTGGGCCTCGACGTGCGCCTCGCCATCGCCGAGCACTTGACGGCGGAGCTGGGCGAGCGCTTCCGTCCGCCCCAGCTTTTGCGCCGCCTGGTGCGGGCCGGCAAGCTGGGCAAGAAGGCCGGCGAAGGCTTCTACAAGTATTAGATGCCCTCGAGCAGCTGCGGAAGGCGGCGGGCAAACTCGCCCTTGCTCATCACCTGATCGCAGCCGGCCGCCTTGGCCGCCTCGATCAGGTCCTCGCGGGTGTGATCGACGTAGGCGATCACCGTGCAGCCTTTGCAGGCGCCGCTCTTGATCTCGCGGATGGCGTTGACCGCGTCCAGCTGCGGCGCCGCCAGGTCGATGAGCACCACGTCGGGCTGCGAGGCCGTCACCGCGTCGACGACTTTGGTGCCGCGCTTGAGCCACTCGATGGGCTTGCCCCGCGCGGAGGCGGTGACCTTGGAAGAGAACATCATGTCGTGGATGGCGGCGAGGACCTTCATGCGCAGACTCCTGCGCCCGGCAAAGAGCCGAAGGGCAGCCCGAGCACGCGCGTGCGGCGCCCGTCCTCGAGCGACACTTCGGACCCGGGCGCGATGAACTCCTTGTGGACGTACCCGAGCAGCACCGCGGCGCCGCCGACTTGCGTGGAGGAGGTAACGCGCCCCTTGGGACCGCGCTGCGGATCGAGGCGCGTTCCGGCCGGCGGCGCCGTTCCCTCAACCTCCAGCCGGACCAGGTTCCAGGCGACGCGGCCGCGATAAGTCGCCATGGCGACGACCTCCTGCCCGACGTAGCAGCCTTTGCTGAACGAGAGCATCGGGTCGAGCCCCGCCTCGATGGGCGTGGTCTCCTCGTCGAGATCGGTGCCCCACCGCGGCACACCGATGGCGATGCGCCAGGCTTCGATGACCTCTGGGACCGGGCGCTCGGGAAGCGACTGCAAGAGCGCCTGCGCTTCATCTTCGGGCAGCAGCAACTCGAGCCCAAGCGGCTGCGCGCTGCCGACGATGCCGGGCGGCGCCGCGGGCGGCGTCTGCGAGGGAAAGTAGCGCAGCCGGCGCAGCCCGGGCGCCTCGAGCAGCTCGCAGTCTTCCATGATGAGGAGCTTGTCGAGGTGCGCCCGCAGCGCCTCGATCCGGGTGGGCTCGGTGGTGACGATCACCTCGTCGGGCCGCCGCCAGAGCAGGCCATCGGCCACCAGCCGCCCCTTGCCGCCGAGGAACAACGCCGCCACCGCGCCGCCGTAGGGCGCCGCCGCAAGATCGTTGCTCTGCATGCCCTGCAGCCACTTCTCGCGATCGGGGCCGGTCACGCGCAGGGCCGCGGCAGGGCCCAGATCGGCGAGGCCCACCGGCCGCTGCGGCAGCGACGACGGCGCCATTCCGTGGCTGGGCGCGTACGGCCGCGCCACCGCCTCCGATAGCCGCGGCGCCGCCTGGACGGCCTTTCCCGCCGAATCGACCAGCGCCCCCGCCTGGGGCGCCTTGTCTTCGTTGCTCTTGAACGTGACCTGCGGACTCATGCTGTTAGACTCCCTCGCGCTGCTTGGAGGTCCGGATGGCTGAAAAGATGCGCAGTCCCAAGACCGCCCCCGCAGCCAACGACTCGCCCTACGTGACGCCCGAGCGCACCGCCAACGTGGCCCGGTTCATCGACGACCCCTGCGACGAGGGCGGCTACGACGCCTTCTGCCGCGACGACCACGGACAGCTCTGCCGGTTCCACGAAGAGCACTGCCACGCTCCCGATTATCCCTGCATCGATCTGCTGCGCCACGCGCTGGCGGTCCACTTTCTCGAAGAGATCGAGCAGCGGCGCGCCCGCGACCAGAACTCATAGCACTCAGGGGCTGATCACGGAGGCCAGCACCTCCTCGGAGAAGAGCGGCGCCACCCCGCCGCCACCGACGATGTTGACGACCCGCCCCGGCGCCGCCCGCACCACGCTGCCGCCGTCGCGTAACCCCTGGATCAGCGTCGCGTAGGTGCTGACGTCGAGGTGCAGCGCGAGCCGCTTGGCGCCCCCCTCATTGCAGAGGTAGCGATCGAGCGCCGGCGCGTCGATGAGACGCTGCGCCACCCAGCTGCCCGGCGGGTCGGCCCGCGCGGAGGCGAGCGCCTTCTGGAACGCAGCAGGGCCCGACTCGCGGCCGATGAGCACGCTCTTGCCGCCGTAGTCGTGCGACTTCTTCAAGACGTAGTCGTCGCCGTCGCCCAGCACCCGATCCTCGATGTCGTCGAGCAGGCGCGTCCAGGGAACCAGCTCCGCCACCGCCGCCTGCTCCTCGCTTTCGAGGAAGGCCGCGTGGCCCTGCACCGACAGCTCGGCGAAGAGCCCCTTGGTCTCGAGCCAGCCGTCGACGCGGTTCCACATGCCGTGCGTCTGCGGGTCGAGGAAGGCGCGCCCCAGCTTCGACTGCTGCTCGACGTTGCGGGCGAAGAGGTGGCGGTAGAGGACGCGGTGGGGATCGCCGTCCAAGACCACGCTTTGCGGCGTGCAGGTTCGCGCCTCGATGCCGCGGTCGCGCAGCATTCCTGCCAGGGCAGTGAGCTCGGTCTCTTGCGGATCTCCCTCGCGGTGGAGCAGCTGCACACGCACCGGCTGCGCCCTTCCGCTGGCGGCGGCGGCCAAGGCGTCGAGGAGCCAGGCCGCGTTGCCCGGATTGCCTTCGACGGCCTGCTCCCGCGCGGGCCGCACTGCCTGAACCCAGCCGCGCACCGCTGCGTCCGAATAGACCTGCATCGCCGGGATGGTGGCGTTGACCTCGAGCGCCTGGACCAGGCCGTCCTTCTCGACGAACCAGTCGATGCGCGCGTGGAGCAGCTCCTCCGCCTCGCGCCAGCGCAGCTCCAGCGCCTCGGTCTCCAGCGGCGAGAGGTGCTGGAAGAGCAGCCGCGCCTTTTCCGGACGGTGCTCGATGAGGTTGCGCGCAACTTTAACCAGCGCGCTGGTGATCAGCCGCGCGCCGCGGCCCAGGGCCAGGAGCTCCTCGCGCGGCAGCGCGCAGGGCGAGAGCAGGAGCGGAATGGGCGTAGGCCCGCGCATCAGCCCCAGCGCCGAGGCGCGGCGCTGCGCTTCCCTGGCCAACTCGTCGCGGGCGTGCTGGGGCATCGACGACAGGTCGTCGTCTGCCTTGCGCGCCGATTCGGTCAGGTCGAAGAGGTGAATGCGCATGGGGGGCGCACTTTATAACGGTTGGACGGAACGGTCAGACGGGCGCCTCGGCCGGGATGGCCAGGTCGTCGGGCCGATCGTCGGGCGAGACCAGGGTCAGTTCGGTGACTTCGGGGCGGGCGCCGATGCGGACCATGGGCATCACCGAGCCGGCGCCGCGGTTGACGTAGAGGTAGCTCGCGCCGGCGCGGTAGAGGCCGGCGACGAAGGGCGTGATGATGCGCGCCAGCGAGAGGCTGCGGTGCAGCCAGAGCATGGCCACCTGGCCGCCGTGGGTGTGACCCGAGAGCTGCAGCTGGACGCCCAGCTCCTGCGCCCGCGGCCAGGTGTTGGGCTGGTGCGAGAGCAGCACGGTGGCCGCGCCCTCGGGGCGGCCGCGCAGGGCGGCGGGGAGGTCGAAGCGGCCGTTCCACGGATCGTCCACGCCGCAGAGCCAGAGGCCGTCGCCGCCGCGCTCGAGGAGGACGCCGCGGTTGCGCAGCACGCGGATGCCGGCGCGCTCCAGCTCGCTCTCGACGGCGTCGGGGCCGGCCCAGAAGTCGTGGTTGCCGAGGCAGGCGTAGATTCCGCGGGTGGTCGGGATCGAGGCGATGGCCTCCGCCGCCTGCCGCGCGAAGGCCGGCGAGTTGTGCACGATGTCGCCGGTGACCACGAGGATGTCGGGCTTGAGCCGCGCCGCCCGCCGCGCGATCCGCTGCAGGCGCTCGCGGGTGACGTGGCGGCCGGCGTGCAGGTCGGAGAGCTGGACGATGCGCGCGCCGCGCCAGCCCGGAGGAAGTCCGGCCACCGGCACGGTGACCCGCTCGCGGCGCAGCACGTGGGCGCCGAAGCTCGTGCCGTAGAGCGCCAGCGCGTAAGGAGCGAGGGCCAGCCACACCGGCATGGGCGCAGGGCCCAGGTGCGCCACCGTCCAGCCGGCGCGCAGCAGCGCATAGAAGAGGCTGCCCAGCCACCAGACGGTCCACGGCGTCTGGAAAAAAGTCGTGACGATGCGCGGCAGGAAGGTCTTCTTCTTGCGCCGCACCACCTCCGCGATCATGGGCAGGTTGAGCACCAGGAGCAGCCCCGGCACCGACAGGCTGAGCGCGGTCTGCCCGCGTCCCACCAGCCACCGCACCAGGTCGTTCGCCGCCAGCAATTGCGGCAGCAGCGTCAGCCCGAGCAGCAGGATGTAAAACCGCGCACGCCGCATTCCATCACCGTAACGCGCGGCAAAGGGCCCCGCATTCCTCAGGCCGCAGCCCTCGGGCGCAAAGGCGCCTGTAAATTGACCCCCATCCCCAAATCCACCTACTCTCGACTCCTTATGGACGAGATCAGCCTCGACCTGCCGGTCACTCCCGGAGTCGACCTCTTGCAGCGCGTGCCGCTCTTCCGCACGCTCGGCTTCACCGAGACCCTGGCGCTGTCGGGGATCTGCAAGATCGAGCAGAAGGCCGACGCGGCGGTGATCCTCCATCAGGATTCGCTGGGACAGGCGCTCTACATCATCAAGCAGGGCGCGGCGGTGGTGCGGCGGCACGACCCCGTCACCGGCGTCGAGAAGGAGCTGGCCACGCTCGCGCCCGGCGAGCTGTTCGGCGAGATGAGCCTCATCGACGACCAGCTGATCTCGGCGGACGTGGTCGCCAAGGGGGCGGTCGAGCTGCTGGTGATTCCGCGGCGCGAGTTCGAGCGGCTGCTCGCGGGCAACGACAAGCTGGCGGTGAAGGTCTACCGCTGCTTCTGCGCGGCGCTCTCGGACCGGCTGCGCAAGGCGAACCTCAAGCTGGCGGAAGCGCGCGCGAAGGCGGGCGCGTAATGGAGCAGCGGACCTTCAACCAGCTGCTCGCCGCCGCGGTGAAGAACGGCGCCTCCGATATCCACCTGAAAGCCGGCGCGCCGCCCGCGCTGCGCATCAACGGCTCGCTCTTGCCGGTGAAGGTGCCTTCGCTGATGCCCGAGGACACCCAGGGCATCGCCCAGTTCATCTTGAACGGCAACCGCTGGAAGGGCGACATCCACGAGTTGCGCGACTTCGACACCAGCTACGCGGTGGACGACGTCGGCCGCTTCCGCTGCAACATCTTCCGCCAGAAGGGCAACTGCGCGCTGGTGCTGCGCGTGATCCCCTTCAACGTCCCGACCGTCGAGTCGCTGGGCCTGCCCGCGGTGGTCAAGAGCATGGCCGAATACGAGCGCGGGCTGGTGCTCCTCACCGGCGTCACCGGCTCGGGCAAGTCGTCCACGCTGGCGGCAATCGTGCGGCAGATCAACGAGACCACGCGGGCGCACATCCTCACCATCGAGGATCCCATCGAGTTCCTCCACGAGGACAAGCTCTCGCGCATCACCCAGCGCGAGATCGGGCCCGACACGGGGACCTTCGCGCAGGCGCTGCGGGCGGCGCTGCGGCAGGATCCCGACGTCATCCTGGTGGGCGAGATGCGCGACATCGAGACCATCGACATCGCGCTCAAGGCGGCCGAGACCGGCCACCTGGTGCTCTCCACCGTGCACACCACCGACGCGGCCAAGACCATCAGCCGCCTCGTCGACGCCTTCCCGGCCGAGGCCCACGACGGCGTGCGCCACCGGCTCGCCGAGAACCTCAAGGGCACCATCAGCCAGCGCCTGCTCCCCAAGG
>JANXXR010000675.1 GCA_025350525.1 Deltaproteobacteria bacterium | reverse complement strand
GGCAACCATCGTCCGGCCGCGCTCTGGAGCACGCTCTACTGCGCGGCGCCGGTGGCGGTGCTGCGCGGCGAGCCTTTGCTCGATCGCAAAAAGCTCGCGCCCGGCGTCGTCTGGGAAGAGCCACCTCTGCCGGGCGGGAAGCGCGACGTGGCGGTGGACGAGTGAGCAGCTCTCCGCTGCGCGTCGTCGTCGGCACCGCCGGCCACGTCGATCACGGCAAGACCGCGCTGGTGAAGGCCTTGACCGGCATCGACACCGACCGGCTCCCCGAGGAGAAGCGCCGCGGCATCACGCTCGAGGCGGGCTACGCGCACCTCGACCTGCCGGGCATCGGCGTAGCGGGCGTGGTGGACGTGCCCGGCCACGAGCGCTTCTTGCGCGCCATGGTGGCGGCGGCGGGCGGCATCGACGTGGCCGTGCTCTGCGTCGCCGCCGACGAGGGCCCCATGCCGCAGACGGCGGAGCACCTCGACGTGCTGCGCCTCCTGGGCGTACAGGCCGGCGTCATCGCGCTGACCAAGTCGGATCTCTTGCCGGGCCTCGGGCCTGACCATCAAGAGTTGCTGATGCTGGAGCTACGCGAGCTGGTGAAGGGGACGTTTCTAGAGGAGGCGCAGATCGTCGAGTGCTCGTCGCGCACCGGCAAGGGCCTCCCCGAGCTGAAGAAGGCGCTGGCCGACGCGGTGTGGGCGCGGCAGGCGACGCCGCGCTCGGAGACGGGGCCGCTCTTCTTGCCGCTCGACCGCGCCTTCGCCGTCAAAGGCTTCGGCACCGTGGTGACGGGCACGCTCTTCTCCGGCGCGCTGTCCGAGGGCGACGAGGTGGACTTGGTTGGCGCCGGCGCCAAGGCGCGCGGCGTGCGGGTGCGCGGGCTGCAAGTACACGGCGGCACAATCGAGAAGGCGCGGGCCGGACAGCGCACCGCCGCGAACCTGGCGTCGGTCGAGGTGAGCGAGGCTCCGCGCGGAGCGGCCCTGGTCTCCGCCGGGACGCTCGAGTCGGTGGGCGCGGTGCAGGTGCTCGACGTCGAGGTGGAGCTGCTCCCCTGGGCGGCGCGTCCGCTCAAGGATCGCGCGCGGCTCCTGGCGCACCTCGGCACCGCGCAGGTGGCGGCGGTGTTGGCGCTCATCGATCGCACGCAGCTGTTGCCCGGCGAGCGCGCGCTGGGACAGCTGCGCCTCTCGGAGCCGGCGGCGGCCATCGCGGGGCTGCGCTTCCTCTTGCGCGGCGATCTGCCCAAGGACGCCGCGGCGTCGGCAAAGCGCGGCAGGGCGCACGCCACCACGCTGGGAGGGGGACGCATCCTCTCGGTCTCGCCGCGGCGGCGCCGGCGGCGCGAGGCCGACGTAGCCGCGCTACAGGCGCTCGCCGGAGACGACGCGCTGGCGCAGGCCGACCGGCTCCTGCTCGAGTCGGGCTATCCGGGCGCCTCGCCGCAGCGGCTGGCGGCGCGGGGGGCTTTCACCGCCAAGACGGCGGAGAAGGCGCTGGAGCGGCTGGCGCAGGCGGGGCGCGCCGCGCTCTTCGATCGCGAAGGGCGGCTCTACGCGCACGCCTCCGTGCTGGAGCTCTTGGAGGCGCGGGTGCTGCAGCGGCTGCGGGAGCACAGCGACCCGATCGATCCCTCCATCGCCCGCGAGGAGCTGCGGCAGCGCTCGGGCCAGCCGCCGCAGAAGCTCTTTGCCCGCGCGCTCGCCGCCCTCGCCGAGAAGGGCGAGCTGCGCGCCGACGCCGAGCGGGTCCATCCGCCGGGCATCGCCGCGAAGCTGTCGGGCAAGGACGCCGACGCGCAGGAGCGCCTCGCCACCCTGCTGGACGGCGCCGGCCTGACGCCGCCCCGGGTGGACGAGCTGCCCGCGCTCATCGAGCAGGCGCCGCCCCGCGCCCAGGCGCTGCTCAAGGCGCTGGGCCACGCCGGCCGCGCCGCGAAGATCAGCGAGGACCTCTGGTTCGGCGCCGTCCCGCTGGCAGACCTGCGCAAGAAGCTGCTCGCGCACCTCTCCGCGCACGGCTCGGTGGACGCGCAGTCGTTCAAGGAGCTGACCGGGTTGACCCGCAAGTTCGCCATCCCCTTGCTCGAATACTTCGATCGCGAAAAGGTGACCCTGCGCATCGGCGACAAGCGCGTGCTGCGCAAGGGCGAGCGATGACCTCCGACGAGCTGGCGGCGCTGGTCGAGCAGATCCCCATGGCCGCGCTGGTGATGGTCGGTCCGCGCATCCTCGGCGCCAACGCGCGCATGACCGAGCTGACGGGCTGGTCGCGCGAGGAGCTCTTGGGCGCGAAGAACCCCATGCTCGAATTCATCGCCGAGGAGGACCAGGCGCGCATCCTCGCGCAGCGGGAGGCGCGGCGGCGGGGCCATCCGGCGCCCGACGAGTTCGACGTGGTCGGGATGGGGGCGGGCGGGCGGCGGGTGCCGGCTCGGGTGCGGGTCTCCGCCTTCCCCGTGGTGGGAGCGGACGCGCAGATCTTCCTCTTCAGCGACGACCGCCTCCGCGCCCGCGCGGCTGACCTGATCCGCGGCTTCGTGGACGTCGCCGTGGCCGCCCAAAAGGAGCGCACCCGGGACGCCTTCTTCCGCACCGTGCGCGAGGGGTTGCTCGCCCTGGGGATGACCTCGACGGTGCTGGAGATCGAGAAAGACCACTTCCGCATAGCCTCCTTCGCGCCGGCGCTGACCAAGCCCGGCCAGGAAGCGCGCCAACGGCTGGTCGGCTGGATTCCGCTCGCGCAGGTGCCGATGGATCTGGAGAAGGCGGACGGCGCGCTCATCGACGACCTGCCCGGCTTCGTCGCGGCCCTCACCCGCGTCGCGCCCGACCGCTACCTGGGACGCGTTCCCAAGCGCGCGGTGGTGGCGGCCATCCGCCTGGGCGGCGAGCCCCGCTACGCGCTGTCGGCGTCGGGCGACGAGCTCGACGGCGCGGTGGCGGGCGCCTTCGGCCTGCTGGGGCGGCAGCTGAGCGCGGCGCTGGAGACGACGCTGCGTCTCGAGGAGCTGGACCGGCGCAACGCCGAGCTGACGCTGCTGCTCGACCTGGGCCAAAAGGTCGCCGCCCTCGACGTGACCCAGGTGCTGGAGACGGCGGTGCGGACGGCGACGCGCTCGCTGCACTGCAGCTGCGCCTATATCTTCCTGCCGGACGAGAGCGGCACCGCGCTGCGCATCGCCGCCTTCGACGACCCCGAGCCGCCGCCCGGCCTGCAGCCCGGTCACGCCTTGCCGCTCGACCAGCCCTCGCTCAGCGCCCACGCCTTCCGCACGCAACAGGCGCAGCTGTCGGAGGACAACCGCGCGGACGCCCGCGTCGCCAGCGACGTCTCGCAGCTCTTCGGTTGCCACTCGACCTTGGCGGTCCCGCTGCTCTCGCACGGCCGCGCGCTGGGAGTGCTCACCGTCTTCGAGCGCAGCGGCCGGCTCTTCGACGCGCAGGACATGCGCCTCGCCGCCCACGCCGCGCAGCTGATCTCGCCGGCCCTGGAGAACGCGCGGCTCTACGCCGAGCAGCGCGGCCGCGCCGAGGAGATGGCGCTGCTCAACGACATCGCCCGGCAGCTGGCCGGCTCGTTCGACCTGGAGCGGCTGCTCGCGCTGGGCGGCGAGACGGTGCGGCGCATCCTCGAAGGCGACCTCTGGTTCGCCATGCTGCCGGACCTGCGGGCGGGCGGGCTGCGCTTCCACGCGCTGCGGCCGGAGCACAAAGACCTCGAGGGCATCGTGCTCGGCTTCCAGGAGGACACGGTGGCCACCCGGGCCTTCCGCGAGCGGCGGCCCATCCAGGTCAACGACGCCGCCGGCCTCTCCTCCTTTTCGGCGCAGATGACCGAGCGCCTGGGCACGCGGACCACGCTGGGGATCCCGCTCCTCGCCCGCGACGAGGTGCTGGGCGTGGTCATGGTCATCGACCACCGCGTGTCGCGGTCCTTCTCGCCCGCGCAGCTGGAGCGGGCACAAGCGGTGGCCGGACAGCTGGGGCTGGCTGTGCTCTCGGCGCGGCTCTACGAAGACCTGCGCCAGAGCTACGGCGAGCTGGCCCGCGCCCAGCAGGGGCTGGTCGATCGGGAGCGGCTGGCGGCGCTGGGGGAGCTGTCGGCCTCCATCGCCCACGAGGTGCGCAACCCGCTGGGCGTCATCTTCAACTCGGTGGGCAGCCTGCGGCGCCTGCTCAAGCCGCAGGGCGACGTCGCGCTGCTGCTCGAGATCGTCGGCGAGGAGGCCGACCGGCTCAACCGCATGGTGGGCGATCTGCTCGACTACTCGCGGCCGGTGCAGCCGGCGCTGGAGCCGGTCCCGCTCCTGCCGCTCCTCGAGGAGGCCCTGCACTCCGCCCGGCAGCAGATCGGCCCGGCGACAGACGGAGTGAAGGACGTGCTCAGGGTGGACGCCGGCGCCGAGACGCTGCGGGCCGACGGACGCCTGCTGCGGCAGGCGTTCATCAACCTCTTCCTCAACTCCTACCAGGCGATGCCGCGGGCGGGGACCCTCACCGTCCACGCCTCGCGCCTCGAGCGCCACGGCCTCACCCTCGCGGCCATCGACATCACCGATACGGGCGCCGGCATTCCGGTGGAGGCGCGGCCCAAGATCTTCCAGCCCTTCTTCACCACCAAGGCGATGGGCACCGGGCTCGGCCTCGCGGTGGTGCGGCGCATCGTCGAAGGGCATGGCGGGACCATCGAGCTGGCGAGCGCCGAGAAGGGCGCCCAGTTCGCACTCCGCCTTCCGCTGGAGGGTGGACCGCGATAGGTCTGTGCGCATGCCCGCCGGCAAGTCGCGCATCCTCATCGTGGACGACCAGCGCAACATGCGCACCACCACGGCGCTGGTGCTGCGGCAGGAGGGCTACGAGGTCGCCGAGGTGGAGAGCGGCGAGGCGGCGCTGTCGCGGCTGCTCGAGGAGCCCTTCGACCTGGTGCTGACCGATCTCAAGATGGCGCCGCTCGACGGACTCGCCGTCCTGCGGGGCGCGCTCGAGATCTCGCCCTCGACGCAGGTGATGGTGATGACCGGCTACGGCACGGTCGAGAGCGCCGTCGATGCCATGCAGCAGGGCGCCTACGACTACATCTCCAAGCCCTTCAAGGACAGCGAGCTCTTGGTGCGGGTGCAGCGGGCGCTGGAGAAGCGGCGCCTGTTGGTGGACCTGGGGCTTTTCTCCGACGAGTTCCGCGAGCGCTACCAGCTCGACGCGCTGGTGGGCCGCTCGGCGCCCATGCGCGAGCTGCTCACCCGGCTGGTGCGGGTGGCCCCCACCGACGTCACCGTGCTCATCACCGGCGAGAGCGGCACCGGCAAGGAGCTCATCGCCCGCGCCATCCACGCCAATTCGCGGCGGGCCGACCGGCCCTTCGTCCCGGTGAACTGCGCCGCTATCGCAGAGACGCTGCTCGAGTCGGAGCTGTTCGGGCACGTCAAGGGCGCCTTCACCGGCGCGGTCAAGCTGCGGCAGGGGCTGCTCGAGGAGGCGGCGGGCGGGACCTTCTTCTTCGACGAGATCGCCGAGACCACGCCGGCCTTCCAGGCGAAGCTCTTGCGCGTCATCCAGGAGCACGAGATCCGGCGGGTGGGCGACAACGCCTCCATCCCGGTGGACGTGCGGGTGATCGCGGCCACCAACCAGGACCTCAAGCTGGCGATTAACGAAAAGCGCTTCCGCGAGGATCTGTATTATCGATTGAACGTGGTGCCGCTGACGGCGCCGACGCTGCGCGAGCGCAAGGAGGACATCCCGCTCCTGGCGCAGCACTTCCTCACCCGCTTCAACCATCGCAACCTGACCCGGCGGACGCTCACGCAGGGGGCGCTGCAGAAGATGGCCACCTACGATTTCCCGGGCAACGTGCGCGAGCTGGAGAACATCGTCGAGCAGGCGGCGGCGCTGTCGCACGGGGACGAGATCGAGCAGGACGACGTCTATCTGGAGACGCGGACCACCGCGGTGCTCGAGACCCCGCCGGGCGGCGTGCACACGCTGGCGCAGGAAGTGGACACGGCGGAGAAGCGGGCCATCGAGGCGGCGCTCCACCGCAACGAGGGGCTGCTCGAGCGGGTAGCGCGGGAGCTCGACGTCTCCTCCACCACGCTGTGGCGCAAGATGAAGCGCCTCGGACTCCGCAAAGACTAAAAGCAAAAGCGCACCACGGAGGCGCGGAGGGCACGAAGGTTTGGGTTGGTCTCGCGTTTGCCCGGGCCACCACCGAGTGGGCGCCTCGACTCGGTCCCACCAAGCCTTTCCGTGCCTCCGTGCCTCCGTGGTGCGCTTGCAGCCGTTACACTGACGCGGTGAAGAAGCTGAAGCCGTTTCACAATCCGTTTGGGAAGGTGAAGCTTCCGGAGCCTCCCGCGCCGGAGCCTGCGCCGAAGAAGCCGCCTGCGCCGCCGCCTCGGCGGAGCGAGGCGCTCTCCGAGGACGAACTGTGGAGCCTGGCGGTGGACGGCGCGGCGCCGCTGCCCGACCGGAGCGCGCGCATCAAGCCGGCGCCGCAGCCGCTCTCTCTCGCGCCCGGCCAGCTCGACCCCGACCTGGTGGCCTACGACGAGCTGCGGGCGCTGGTCAGCGGCGAGGTGGCCTTCGACATCTCCGACACCGACGAGTTCATCGAGGGCCACGCCCAGGGCCTCGACGCGGGCGTGGTGCGCAAGCTGCGGCGCGGCGAGTTCGCGGTGCAGGCGCACCTCGATCTGCACGGCCTGCTCAAGGACGAGGCCAAGGTCGAGCTGGAGATGTTCCTCACCCGCGCTCGCCAGTCGGGGCGGCGCTGCGTCCTCGTCGTCCACGGCCGCGGGCTGCACTCCAAGGACCAGGTGCCGGTGCTAAAGGAAGCGCTCAAGCGCTGGATGGGGATGGAGCGCTTCGCCAAGCACGTGCTGGCCTTTGCCACCGCCCGCCCGCACGACGGCGGCGCCGGCGCCGTCTACGTTCTCCTGCGGAAACTTTGACGGACTTTTAAAAGCGCACCACGGAGGCACGGAGGGTTGGGTGGGGTTGCCCGGGCCAGCTCCGAGGGAGCCCCCTCGCGCACCCGGGCCACCACCGTGGCGGCGCGAAGGGCTTGGTCCCAACCAGCCTTTCCGTACCTCTGTGCCTCCGTGGTGCGCTTTAAAAATGTTGCGGTCAGCGGGAGAAGGCCGCGGCGGCGGACTGCGTGAGGGCGGCGAAGGAGCCGGGCTGCACTCCCATCCACAGCACGATGAGGACGCAGCCCGCGATGGCCAGCCCCGCCGAGAGCAGCCGGCCGCCCTGGATGGCGTCGGGCTTGGCCTCCGGCACCATGTACACGTAGACCACCACGCGCAGGTAATAGTAGAGCCCGGCCACGCTGGTGAGCACGCCGAAGATGGCGAGCGGCGTCAGGCCCGCCTCGATGGCGGCGCGGAAGACCGTCAGCTTGGCCATGAAGCCCGCCGTCGGCGGAACGCCCGCCAGCGAGATCATGAAGAGCGACATGGCGGCGGCGAGGCCCGGATGCCGCTCGGCGAGGCCGGACCACGAGGAGAGATCGTCGCCCAGGCCGCTGAGCGCGAGCTTGCGCTCGATGACCGCGACCACGCCGAAGGCGCCGACCACGGTGGCGCCGTAGGCGGCCAGGTAGAAGAGCAATCCCTCGGTGGCGTCGGCGCGGGAGCCGCTCGAGGCCATCGAGGCGACGGCGACCAGCAGATAGCCGGCGTGCGCGATCGACGAGTAGGCCAGCATCCGCTTGACGCTGCGCTGGGGGATGGCCAGCAGATTTCCCACCAGCATGGTGAGCATGGCCAGCCAGGCGATCAGTTCGCCCCAGCCGTGCGGGCCCAGCGCCGCGTTGGCGTCGCCGAAGCCGAGGACGAGGATGCGCACCAGCACCGCGAACGCGGCCGCCTTCACGCCGGCCGCCATGAAGCCGGTGACCGGCGCGGGCGCACCGTCGTACACGTCGGGGACCCACATGTGGAAGGGCACGGCGGCGACCTTGAAGCAGAAGCCCGAGGCGAGCAGCGCCACCGCGGCCGAGAGCAGTCCCGAGACGCCGGGCGCCGGCGAAGAGCGCAGCGCCGCGGCGATGTCGGCGATGCGGGTCGAGCCGGTAGCGCCGAAGGCGAGCGCGGCGCCGTAGAGGAAGATGGCCGAGGCGAAGCTGCCGAGGATGAAGTACTTGAAGGCCGCTTCCGCCGGCCGCTTGCCGCGGCGCAGGTACGCGCAAAGGGCGTAGATGGCGAGCGACATGACTTCGAGAGAGACAAAGATGACGATGAGGTCGGTGGCCTGCGCGAGCAGGCACATGCCGGCGGCGGAGAAGAGCGCCAGCGCGTAGAACTCGCCGCGCGTGGCTCGCAGCGATTCGAGGTACGAATAGGAGACGGCGCAGGAGAGCAACAGCGCCGCGCAGACCACCGCCGCCACCAGTCGCGCGAATCCATCGCTGACCGCCGCGCCGGAGAAGAGCGACAGCGTCGGATCGGCCAATTGGGAAAGCGCGGCCCAGAGCCCCGCCGCGGCAAAGGCAGCAGCGACCCACGCCTGGTATCTCCGATCCGGCGCAGCCTCCGGATCCGCCGCCACGGAGATCGGCTTCAGGTCCGATGACGCCTCTACACCTGAAAGCTGAGGCCTGAGGCCGGAGGCCGGCTTCAAGAAGACCTCGCTCGTCAACACCAGCAGCGCGCCCACCGCGAGCAGCAGCGCCGGCAGGATGCCGTACAGATCATTGGGGTTGAACACGGTCATCGCGGCTCCCCGCTCGGCCGGACCAGCGGCGCGCGCTGGGGCATGAAGAGCCGCGGGGCGGGCGCATCCTGCGCGGGAGAAGGAGCCGGCTGCAGCGACGGCGGCGCAATCGCGTCAGCGCGCTGCCGCTGCGGATGCGCCACGCGCTGCACGAAGGCGTCCACCGGTTCTTTGATGGCGGTCAAGAGCGGCTGCGGGAAGAAGCCGATCCAGACGATGGCGACCAGCAGCGGCGCGACCGTGAACCACTCGCGCACGGAGAGGTCGGCGATGCCGTGCGCCACCGTCTTGCCGTCCTTCCCGAGGAAGACGCGCTGGTACATCCACAGCATGTAGACGGCGCCGAGGATGACGCCGGTGGCGCCGACCACCGCCAGCGGCACGGCGCCGTTCAGTTCTTTGGAAGTAAAGGTCCCGATGAGGATGAGGAACTCGCCGACGAAGCCGTTGGTGCCGGGCAGGCCGATGCTGGAGAGCGTGACCACCAGAAAAGTCGCGGCGATGGCGGGCGCGACCCGGGCCACGCCGCCATAGGCGGAAAGCTCGCGGGTATGCGTGCGCTCGTAGAGATATCCAATGAGGAGGAAGAGCGCGCCGGTGGAGATGCCGTGGTTGACCATCTGCAGCACCGCGCCGCTGACCGCCTCCGCCGTCAGCGCCGAGAGCCCCAGCATGACGAAGCCCAGGTGCGCCACCGAGGAATAGGCGACCAGCCGCTTCATGTCTGTCTGGGCCATACACATGAGCGACCCGTAGACGATGCCGATGACGCCGAAGAGCGCGAGGTAGGGCGCGTGCGCCAGCGCCGCCTGCGGGAAGAGCGGCATCGCGTAGCGGATGAAACCGAAAGTACCCATCTTCAGCATCACGCCGGCGAGGATGATCGAGCCGGCGGCGGGCGCTTCGGTATGCGCGTCGGGCAGCCAGGTGTGCAGCGGCCAGATGGGGACCTTGATGGCGAAGGCCAGCGCGAAGGCGGCAAAGAGCCACTTCTGCGTCTGCGGATTGAGCGTGCCCTGCGCCAGAAGCTCGACGTAGTCGAAGGTCCGGTGGCCGGCGGCGCCGGAGTTGCTCCACAGCCAGAAGATGGCGAGGAGCATCAGCACCGAGCCGATGAAGGTGAAGAGGAAGAACTTCACCGCGGCGTAGATGCGCCGCTCGCTGCCCCACATGCCGATGAGCAGGTACATGGGGATCAGCATCGCTTCCCAGAAGGTGTAGAAGAGGACCAGGTCGAGGGCGGCCAGCGTGCCCATCATCGCCGTCTCGAGGACCAGGAGCGCGATGCAGTAGATCTTGACGCGATCCTGGATCAGCTTCCACGAGCTGAGCACCACGATGGGGCCCAGAAACGTCGTCAGCATGAAGAGCAGCAGCGCCACGCCGTCGAGGCCCACGTGGTAGCTGAAGCCCAGGCTGGGGGCCCACTCGCTCCTCTGCTCGAAGGCGAACTTCGACGACGGGTGGAAGCCGGCCCAGAGCGGCAGCGAGGCCGCGAAGGTGAGCAGGCTGACTATAAAAGCCACACCCTTGTGCTGCCCGCCTTCGCCGCGCGGCAAGAGCGCGATCAGCACCGCGCCCGCCATCGGCAGGAAGATGGCCACGGTGAGCAGGTGCGCCTCGATCCAGTTCATCCGCCCCTCAGGAGGAAGGCGTAGACGAGGGCGGCGACGCCGACGGCGGTGACGGCCGCGTAGCGCTGGACGTTGCCGTTCTGGAAGCGCCGGGCGAGCGAGCCGGTCCAGGCGACGGCCCCGGGGAGGTTGTTGACGAAGAGCCCGTCGATGATGGTGCGGTCGAAGACGTTCCAGAGCCCGCGGGCGAACTTCCAGAGCGGGCGGACGATGAGCCAGTCGTAGATCTCGTCGACGTAGAGCTTGTGGAAGAGCGCGTGGCGCAGGCGTCCGGTGCGCTCGGTGAGCAGCTCGTCGCCTTTGAGGCCGCGCTGGTAATAGAGCGCATAGGAGACGGCCCAGCCCGCCCAGCCGACGATGAGCGCGATGCCGTAGCCGAGGTACGGCGAGAACTCTTCGGCGCTGCCCGAGCGCGGCACGGCGAAGAGGCCTTCGGTGAAGGCTTCCCAGGTCCAGTGCTCGAGCGCGGTGCCGTGGACCCAGGAGGCCGGCAGGCCCAGCACCAGCGCGGCGATGGAGAGCCCGGCCAGGATCCAGAGCGGCAGCGTCATCAGGGCGGGCGACTCGTGCGGGTGCACCTCGGCCGGCCCGCGGTATTCGCCCGAAAAGGTCAGGAAATAGCAACGCCACATATAGAAGCTGGTGAGGAAGGCGGCGGCCGAGCCGATCACGTAGATGAGCGGCCCCAGCCAGGTGAGGTGGGCAGATCCGCCCGGCGTCAGAGTGAGAAAGCTGAAAGCGCGGGTGTGCAGCGCCTGGCCGAGGATCTCGTCCTTGGAGAAGAAGCCGCTGATCGGAACGATACCGGTAATGGCAATGGTGGCAATGAGAAAGGTATTGCGCGTCGAGGGCATATAGCGGCGCAGGCCGCCCATGCGGGTCATGTCCTGCTCGCCGTGCAGGCCGTGGATGACGGCTCCGCTGCCGAGGAAGAGGCAGGCCTTGAAGAAGGCGTGGGTGACGAGGTGCATGGTGCCGGCGAAGAAGGCGCCCACGCCGACGCCGATGAACATGTAGCCGAGCTGCGAGACGGTCGAGTAGGCGAGGACTTTCTTGATGTCGTTCTGCGAGGTGCCGATGAGCGCGGCCCAGATGGCGGTGAGCGCTCCGACCACGGCCACCAGCGCCATCACGCCGGGCGCCTGCACGTAGAGGAACGAGAGGCGCGCCACCATGTAGACGCCGGCGGTGACCATGGTGGCCGCGTGGATGAGCGCGGAGACCGGCGTGGGGCCGGCCATGGCGTCGGGGAGCCAGATGTAGAGCGGGATCTG
>JANXXR010000645.1 GCA_025350525.1 Deltaproteobacteria bacterium | reverse complement strand
GGCCCGTGGACTTCGTGAGCTCGTACTCCGCCGGCGTGGCAGATACGAACACGGCGCGGTGCATGTGCCCCTCGAACTCCTCGAACTTGAGCGGCCGATTGTCGAGCGCGCTAGGCAATCGGAATCCGAAGTCGACGAGCGTCTCCTTCCGCGATCGGTCGCCGCGGTACATGGCGCCGATCTGCGGGACGCTCTGGTGCGATTCGTCGATGACCAACAGATAATCTTTAGGGAAGTAATCGAGCAGGCAGGGCGGCGCCTCTCCGGCCTTGCGCCCGCTCAGGTGCCGCGAATAATTCTCGATGCCGTTGCAGAAGCCGATCTGCTCGATCATTTCCAGGTCGAACATGGTGCGCTGCTCGAGCCGCTGCGCCTCGAGCAGCTTGTTCTGCAGGCGCAGCTGCGTCAGCCGCTGCTGCAGCTCCTCGCGGATGGCCAGCACCGCGCTCTTGCGCCGGTCGCCCGAGGTCACGTAGTGGCTGGAAGGGAAGATCGACATCTTCTCGATCTCCGCCGTCACCTTGCCGCGCAGCGGGTCGATCTCCTTGATGCTCTCGACGGTGTCGCCGAAGAGCTGCACGCGGATGGCCCGCTCCTCTTCGTAGGCGGGGAAGATCTCGATGGTGTCGCCCTTCACCCGGAAGGTGCCGCGGGAGAAGTCGTGATCGTTGCGCTCGTATTGAATCTCGACCAGGTCGCGCAAAAGCTTGTGCCGCGGATACTCCTCTCCGGTTTGCAGCGCGACCTTCAATTCGTAATAGGCCTCCGCCGTTCCCAGGCCATAGATGCAGCTCACCGAGGCGACGATGAGGACGTCGTTGCGGGTGAGCAGCGAGTGGGTGGCGGCGTGGCGGAGGCGGTCGATCTCGTCGTTGATCGACGAATCCTTTTCGATATAGGTGTCGCTGGACGGGACATAGGCCTCCGGCTGATAGTAATCGTAATAGGAGACGAAGAATTCGACGGCATTCTCCGGAAACAGCTCCTTGAACTCGCCGTAGAGCTGTCCGGCCAGCGTCTTGTTGTGCGCGATCACCAGGGTGGGCCGCTGCACCTGCTGGACCACGTTGGCGATGCTGAAGGTCTTGCCCGAGCCGGTGACGCCGAGCAGCGTCTGGTGCCGGTCGCCGCGCTTGAGGCCCGCGGTCAGCTCGGCGATGGCGCGGGGCTGGTCGCCCTGCGGCTGGTAGTCGCTGCGCAGCTTGAAGGCCATGGGACGGGCATTCTAACAGCCCCTTCTGCCAGCGTCCTGTCAGGCGGGATCAGGACGGACGCTGCAGGACGCAGGTCGATTGGCCCAGCGCCTGAGGCGCAGGCATGCCGGGGATGGTCACCGAAGGCTGGTCCCCGCGGTACCAGCGCAGGACCTTCCAGCCGGTCATCGAAGCGAGCGCTTCCATGCTCTCCTCGGTGGTGACGACGTTGCGGACGCCGGCCCACCGCTGGGCCAGATCGAGCTCCGCCTGCTGGAGGAAGATGCCCCGCGACGCCTCGAGCGAGAGCGGCAGGCAGGAGAAGATCAGCTTGCCGCCCGGCCGCACCACGCGCAGCGAGTCGCGGAAGTAGCGGTACGTGTCCTCGGCCTCCATGTGCGTGAAGACGGAGAAGGCGCAGATGGCCTCGGCGGACGCGTCGGGCAACTCGAACCGCGAGGTGCGCTGGTGCCTCCATTCGACCGCGCACCCGCTCTTGATTCCCGCCGTGCGGCGAACCGCCTCCTTGAGCATGGTCCTGGAGATGTCGATGCCCAGATATCGCCCGGAGCTCAGATAAGGGATGAGGTGGACGGCCAGCCTTCCGGTGCCGCAGCCGAGGTCGATGACGCGGTCGCCGGGCTGGACGCCCTCGAGCAGGAGCAGGGCCAGCTCGACCTTGCCGATCCGGTCGAAGTCACCCAGGCCGATCGAATCGTCGGGCGGCAGCGTGACGGCTTGCATCTCGTAGACGCGCTCGTAGAAGTTTCCCAGGCCGCGCACGCCCGCGATGGCCCTCTTCACGCGCGAACGCACCGCGGGCGGAAGCAGGTCGCGAATTTTTTGCCTCAGCATGGGCGGAGATTACAACAGCACGCGCCAGTCGGTGCCGGAAGGGCCGTCGCGAAGCTCGACGCCGCGGGCGGTGACCTCGGCGCGGATCTGGTCGGCCTGGGCAAAGTCCTTGGCCTTGCGCGCGGCGAGGCGGGCCGCGATGCGCTGGTCCACCCACTGCGGATCGATCCCTTTGCGCGACGCCGCCAGCGTCCGGCGCTCGCGGATGGCATCGAGCGGCGTTCGCGGCGCGAGGCCCAGCACCTGCGCCAGCGTGCGCGCCGTGTGCAGCAGCGCGGCCACCTCGGCGGGCGGCGCCTTGGCGTCGATGCGCGCGTTGAGCAGGCCGAAGACGCGCTCGACCCGCGCCATCGCCTCGGCGGTGTTGAGGTCGTCCTCCAGCGCGTCGCGGAAGGCCTGCGCGTGCTCGTCGACCAGTCGAGCCTCGGCGGCGGCGTGCTTCTTCTGCAGGAGGTACGCGTCGGCCTTGGCCAGCGTCTCGTAGAAATATTCGACGCGCCGGTCGGCGTCGGCCACCGCCGACTCGGTGAAGTTGATCGGATGCCGGTAGTGCGTCGAGAGCAAGAACGCCCGCAGCGCCTCTCCGTCCCAGTGCTGGAGCAGGTCGCGGATGGTCTTGACGTTGCCCAGCGACTTGCTCATCTTCTCGGCGTCCAGGGTGACGAAGCCGTTGTGCAGCCAGCAGCGCGCGAGCTCCTGCCCGCTGGCCGCCTCGCTCTGCGCGATCTCGTTCTCGTGGTGCGGGAAGACCAGATCCTTGCCGCCGCCGTGCAAATCAAAGGTGGTGCCGAGGTATTTCTGGCACATGGCCGAGCACTCGATGTGCCAGCCCGGCCGCCCCCGCCCCCACGGGCTCTCCCAGGAGACGCTCTCGGGCTCGCCCGGCTTGGTGGCCTTCCAGAGGGCGAAGTCGAGCGGGTCGCGCTTGAGATCGCCGGGCTCGACGCGGGCGCCGCTCTGCAGATCATCGAGGTTGCGCTTGGACAGCTTTCCGTACTGCGGATAGCTGCGGACCGCGAAGTAGACATCGCCGCCCACCGCGTACGCGTTGCCGCGCTCGACCAGCCTGCCGATCAGCTCCAGCATCTCCGGAATGTGCTCGGTGGCCTTGGGCTCGACGTCCGCCGCGAGGATGTTGAGCGCCCGCATGTCGCGCCGGGCCTCCTCGATGTACCGCTCGGCCAGCTGTCGCGGCTCCTCGCCCCGCTCCTGCGCGCGGCGGATGATCTTGTCGTCCACGTCGGTCCAGTTGCGGACGTACGCCACCTGCCAGCCGGTCCAGCGCAGCGCCCGCACCGCCACGTCGAAGGCGGTGAGCATGCGGGCGTGGCCGATGTGCGAGAGGTCGTAGACGGTGATGCCGCAGACGTAGAGCCCGACGCGCCCAGCACGCAGCGGAACGAAGTCCTGCTTCTCGTTGGTCAGCGTGTTGAAGAGGCGCAGGGGCATGGAGGGCGGAGAAAGCAGAACGGGCGCGAGCGTGCAAGACGCCCACGCCCGCACAGCTGCTGCAGCTAGCTCAGCAGTTGAAGATGCTCTTCAGGTCGCTCTCGATGTCGTCCTCGTTGACGCCCTTGGCGAGCGACAGCTCCTTGATGAGCAGGTTGCGCGCGGTGTCGAGCATCTTGCGCTCGCCGAAGCTCAGGTCCTTGTCGAACTTGAGCAGGTACAGGTCGCGCAGCACCTCGGCGATTTCGAACACGGAGCCGGTCTTGATCTTCTCCATGTACTCGCGGTAGCGCCGGTTCCAGGTGGCGGAATCGACCGAAATGTCCTTTTGTTTCAGGATGGTATAGACCTTGACCACGGCCTTTTCGTCGATGAGGGAGCGCAGGCCGACAGAGCCGACCTTGTTGATGGGAATGAGGATTTTCATCCCGTTTTCCATGATCTTGAGCACATAGAACGACTGCCGCTGGCCGGCGATGTCCTTGTGCTCGATGCCCATGACCTCGCCGACGCCCTGCCCCGGGTAGACGGCCTTGTCACCGACCTTGAATGTCTGCATGGACGGGCTTTTAGCACGGAACGGCACCGCGCGTCAAGGGTTCACTTGACGGCCATCTTGGCCGGGGTGTAGCGTGACCGGCTGCCGTGTGTCTTGTGTTTTTCGGGCGGGTCGGGGGGTGGGGTTGGGGAGGCCGCTGCTGCTGGCGACCGCTGCGTTTCTCGCGGGCGCTTTCCTCGGATGCGAAGTCACCTTTGCGCTGGCGCTCTGCGCCGCGGCGCTGGCTTGCGCGCTGTACCGGCCGGCGCGTTTGGTCGCGCTGGGTCTCGCCCTCGGCCTCCTGCGCGGCTCGCTGCAACCACGCCCGCAGCCCTTCGCGCTGGCCGACGAGTTCGAGGGCGAGGTGGTCTCGGCCGGCGTGGTCCGCGTGCCGCAGGGGCTCCTGTCGCTGCACCTGCGCGGCCTCGAGGTGCACCGCGGCGACCGCGCGCTCTTCGCCGGAAAAGTCCATGCGCCGCCGCCCCTCTTGAATCCCGGCGGGCGCGATCGCCGGGCCGATCTGCTGGCGCGGGGGATCGCCGTCGAGGGCAGCGCCGAGGTGGTGCAGGTGCTGCGCCGCGGCCCAGTGCTCTACCGCTGGCTGGACGCCCTGCGCTCGCGCTTCACCGAACGCGCGCTTCTGATCTGCAGCTCCCGCGAGCGCGGCGCGCTGGTGGCGGCGCTGGGCGTGGGCGACCGCAGCGCGCTGCCGGCCGCGGCCGAGGAGGACCTGGCTGCGAGCGGGCTCGTCCACCTGCTGGCGAGCTCGGGTCTGCACCTCGCGGTCGTGGTCCTGCTGGCCCGCGCGCTGGGGCGACGGCTCTGGCTCTGGACGCGCTGGGCCAGCGCCGTTCGGGCGACGGCGGTGGGGTCGGCGGTCGCCCTGCCCTTTGCCTTTGCCGAAGTCCTGCTCCTCGGCGCTCCCTGGCCGGCGATGCGCGCCGGAGCAGGGGCGGCGCTGGGCCTTGCCGGCGCCGCCGCGGGCCGGCGCTCCGACGGGCTCACCACCCTGGCCCTCGGCGCCGCCGCCTGCGCGCTGATCGATCCGGCGGCGACGCATGACCTGGCGCTGCAGCTCTCGGTGGCGGGCATCGCCGGACTGCTCCTTCTGGCGCGCCCGCTGCGGGAACTGTTGCCGCTCTCCTGGCCGCCGCCGGGCGCGGCGCGCTGGCGCAGATTTTCCGAATTCCTCCTCGGCCTCGCCTGCTCGACCGCCGCCGCCGCCCTCTGCACGGCGCCGCTGTTGGCCGCTGCGTTCCACCGCATCTCGCTGGTCTCGGCGCTGGCCAACGCGCTGGGGCTCTTGCCGGGCCTCGCCACCATTCCCGTCTCGACGGCGCTGGTGGCCGTCGACGCGCTGCCTCTCTGGTGGATCGCCGATCTCCTCGCCGGCGCGACCCTGGCTGCCGCGCACGGCTTCGCGGCGCTGCCGTTTGCCACCGTGCGGCTGGCGGGCCCAGGACTTCTGGCCTGCGCGCTCTGGTACGCCGGCGTCCTCCTGCTCTCGCGCCGCCGGTTCCGCGCCGCGCTCCTGCCGTGGGCCGCGATGGCGCTCATCGCCGGATCCAGCGCTGCGCTGGCCCGCACCGGCGAGACGATGCGGATGACGTTCCTGGCCGTCGGCCAAGGCGACAGCGCCATCGTCCAGCTCCCGGGCGGCCACGCCATGCTCATCGACGCGGGGGGCGATCTGCGCTGGCCCACGCGCGTCGATCCGGGGGCGCGCGATGTCCTGCCCGCGCTCGCCGAGCTGGGCATCTCGCGGCTCGACCTCGTGGTCCTCACCCATCCGCATCCCGATCACGCGGGCGGCCTGCTCACCGTTCTCGATCGGATCCCGGTCGGCGAACTGTGGATGACGCCCGAGCAGGACCCCATCGCCACCGCCGTGCGCGAACACGCCCGCGCCCGCGGCGTCCTGGTGCGCGAGCCGCACCAGGCGCTGCTGGGCGGAGTGCGCATCGAAGTGCCATCGCACTTCGAGAAGGGCCGCTCGCTCAACGACAACTCCATCGTGCTGCGCCTCGTGCACGGCGAAGTGGCGGCGCTCTTCGCCGGCGACGTCGAGGCGCTGGCCGAAGCCGATCTCGCGCAGGGCACGGCGCCGCTGCAGGCGGCCCTTCTTAAAGTTCCGCACCACGGCAGCCGCACCTCCAGCACCGAGGCCTTCCTGCGCCGCGTCTCGCCGCGGTACGCTGTCTTCGCAACGGGCGCGGGCAACTCCTTCGGCTTCCCGCACCAGGACGTCGTCGCCCGGATGCCGGGGGCTCACTTCGACACCGCAGAGGGCGCCGTCCGCGCCGAGAGCGACGGCCACACTCTCTTGGTCCACCGCTTTCGCTAGGCTAGTCGTCGAACCGCATCGTCGCGAAGCGGTCGAGCGCATGGAAGTCGCCGCGCATCGGCGGGGAGTACGCCTGCCCTTCGCCGGGTTGACCGGGCCCCTGCCGCAGCCGGTAGAGGTTGAACTTCCACCGGTCGCCGCGCTCCGGCCGCGGCTTGGGCATGCCCGTCAGCGCGGAGAACGGAATCGCCAGCTCGACGGTCCAGCCGCGATCGACGTCGCGCGGGTCGTTGAGCGTCCCGTCCACGTGCACGGCGTGGCGCGCCCGGGACGACCACGCCAGATCCATCCCCTGCCGCGGCCCGCCCACGAAGGAGGCATCGAAAAGCGCGTTGGTGGGCGCCACCTCGATTTCGTCGTATCCGCGCGCCGCGTCGCCAGAGGGATTCAAGAAGAGCTCGACCGCGTTGGAGGTGTAGAGCTTCTCGTCGTCCTTGAAGAACTCGCCGGCGACGTTGGGGTCCTCCGCGAGGAAGGCGACGTAGAGGTTCTCGTCGTCCCAGAGCAGCCGCGCCTCGGTTCTGGCGGTGCAGGGCTTGGCGTCGAGGCTGCGGACGAAGGGGCCGGCCTTCTCGGCGCGGTCCCAAGCGCTCTCTGCCAGAAGGCCATCGATGACGATGGGCCCCGCCGCGCGGTGCACCACGTATTCGGCAGGGCGCCGCGCACAGGTGGCGCAGAGGAGCAGGAGGGCGAGGCAGCGCACGCGCGCGAACTTATCCCAGCTGCGCGTGGCGGACGATCAGATCGCAGAGCCGCTGGTGGTTGGCGAGCAGCGAAGAGAAGGTGAGCGACCCCAGCCGCGTGCGCACCGCATAGGAAGTGCCGACCAGGCCGGGCAGCACGTCCACGCGCAGGATGTCGTCGAACGAGACCGTGCGCTCGAGGGAGAGCGTCCGCACCGTCAGCCCCGACTCGCTTACCGTGAACGAAAGCCGGTTGTAGAAGATGGAGCAGGCGGTGAAGAGCGCGACGAAGAAGGCCGCCGAGACAAACGCCGACCGCGTGGCCCCCTGCATCAGCGCCAGGGCGAAGAAGGTGCAGATCCAGAGCGTGTCGGCGGCCATCACCACCGTGCGCAGCGCCACCCAGGGACGAAACGTCTCGGGCGCGGCTGCTTCCCGTCCACGGACCATCCATTGAGCATAGCGACGCGAATCCCCACCGGCAATTCCCCGCCCTTCGCTACACTTCGGACGTGCACGACCCCGCCCACGCGCAACTGTCGTCCGCCTGGGAGGACCCCGATCGGGCCGCGCGGCTCATCGCCCGCATTCCGCTGGAGACCGGGCTCGAGGCGGCGGCGCTGGTGGCGCTGTGCGAGAAGAGCGCCGATCCCGACGGCGCGCTGGCGGGATCGATCCGCGCGCTGGCCGCCCACCAAGACCGCTTCGGCGCGCCCGGCCCCGCCTCGGCGCTCTTGCCCTTGGTGCGGGTCTGCGCGGCCTCGAAGTTCCTCGCGCAGACGCTCTCGGCCCGGCCGCGCTTCGTGGACCTGCTCGCCTCGACGCGCTTCGCCCAGCGCCCCACGCCGCTGCTCTCGCACGGCGTCCGCGACGCCACCGCGCTCGCCCGCCGCCTGCGCCGCCACAAGCAGGTGGAGATGCTGCGCATCGCGCTCTTCGATCTGTCGGGCGGCTCGGTGCAGGAGGTCACCCGGGCGCTGAGCCACCTGGCCGCGAGCGCCTTCCACGCCGCCGTGCGCTTCCACTACCAGCGGCTCTGCGCGCAGCACGGCCCGCCCGAGGGCCGCACCGCCACCGGCCCCTCCGGCTTCTGCGTGCTGGGCATGGGCAAGCTGGGCGGCGACGAGCTCAACTTCTCCTCCGACGCCGACGTCCTCTACCTCTACGACAAGGACGGCAAGACCTCGGGCGGCCTCGATCACTTTGCCTTCTACGCGCGCCTGGCCGAGTCGGTGACGGCGGCGGTCGGCTCGCCCCAGGCCACGCCCGAAGGCGGTTTCGTCTTCCGCGTCGACCTCGATCTCCGCCCCGAAGGGCGCAACGGCCCCATCGTCAACGCCATCCGCGGGCTGGAGCTCTATTACGAAGCGCAGGGCGCGGCCTGGGAGCGGTTCGCGCTGCTCAAGGCGCGGCCCATCGCCGGCGATCTGGCTGCCGGCGAGGAGGCCCTCAAGCGGCTCGCGCCCTTCGTCTTCCGCAAGTACTTTGACTTGAAAGCCATCGACGACATGCGCAAGCTCAAGGCGCGCGCCGAGAAGGACGCGGCGCGCGCCCCCGGCATCGACCTCAAGCTGGGCAAGGGGGGAATCCGCGAGATCGAGTTCTTCGTGCAGGCGCTCCAACTCCTGCACGGCGGGCGCGACGCCAACCTGCGCGTACGCGGGACCCTCAAGGCGCTGGACCGGCTCCTCTACGCCGGCCTCGTCTCCAGCCGCGACCGCGACGAGCTGTCCGACGCGTACATCGCGCTGCGCCGCCTCGAGCACCGCGTGCAGATGGTGGCCGAGCGGCAGACGCACTCCATCCCGGAGGACCCGAAGGAGCAGGCGCGGCTGGCGCGGCGGACGGGCTATGCGGACGCGGCGGCGATGCACCGCGAGCTGGCCATGCACCGCGCCCATGTCGAGGCGCGCTTCAAGGATCTCCTCCGCGTCGCCGGCGGAGGCGCGGCAGGGGGAGACCCGCACGCCGCGGCGGCCGCCGATCCGCACGCCTCGGAAGAGGAGCGCGCGGCGGCGCTGGCCGAGCTGGGCTTCCAGCAGCCCGACGCCAGCGCCGAGGAGCTGGCGCGGCTTTCCCGCAAGCGCGGCACGCCCTTCTCCGCCGAGTCGCCGCAGCAGAGCTTCGGCCCCTCGCTGGTGCAGGAGCTGGCGGCCGCGCCCGATCCGGATCAGGCGCTGCGCCACCTCGCCGATCTCTTCGGCACGCTGGCCAACCCCGCCGCCACCTCCGACCTGCTGGCGCAGAGCCCGCGCACCGCGCGCCTGCTCATCTCCCTCTTCGGCTCCAGCGACTTCCTCTCGCGCGGCCTCTTGCGCCACCCGGAGCTGATCGATCAGCTGGTGCACCGCGGGTCGGCACCGCTGGTGCGCGAGGCCGCCGAGCTGCGGGCCGAGCTCGCGCAGCGCCTCGCTCCGCTGGAAGGAGATCTCGAGGGTACCCTCACCGAGCTGCGCCGCTTCCGCAACGAGGAGGTGCTGCGCGTCGGCCTCCACGACGTCGCCGGAGCGCTCGACGTCGACCAGGTGGCACGGCAGCTGGCCGGGCTCGCCGACCTCTGCGTCGAGCAATGCTTCGGACTGGCCAAGGCCGAGGTCGAGAAGCGCGACGGCGCCTCGGCCGCGAGCATGGTGGTGATCGCCCTCGGGAAGCTGGGCGGCCGCGAGCTCGGCTACCACTCCGATCTCGACCTGCTCTTTTTATACTCGAGCGGCGGCGAGACCGGAAAGCATGTCTCGAACCACGAGCACTTCGCGCGCCTCGGGCAAAAGCTGATCAGCCACCTGACGCTGCCCTTGCGCGAAGGCGCGCTCTACAAGATCGACACCCGCCTGCGGCCGAGCGGCAGCGCCGGGCCGCTGGTGATCTCCTTCGAGGCGCTGGCCACCTACCATGCGCGCGAGGCGCGGCTCTGGGAGCGGCAGGCTCTGCTCCGGGCGCGGCCGGTGGCGGGAGACGAGGCGCTCTTCCTGCGTGCGGCCACCGAGGTGGTCATTCCCAGCATCTTCCGGCCCATGGACAAGCAGGCCGCCGCCAAAGAGCTGCTGGCGATGCGCGAGCGGATGGAGCGCGAAATCGCCGACGAATCGCCCGGGCGCTACAACTCCAAGCTCGGCCGGGGAGGACTCGTCGACGTGGAGTTCGCGGTGCAGTTCCTCCAGCTCGCCCACGGCGCAGGTCACCCGGACATCCGCACGCCCTCGACGCCGCGCGCGCTGGCCGCCCTGCTCGACGAAGGGCTGCTCGACCCCGCGGACCACGCCACGCTCTCGCGCGGCTACCGCTACCTGCGCCGGCTGGAGTCGCGGCTGCGCATCGTCCGCGACCGATCGGTGGACCGGCTTCCCGAGACCAAGGAGGAATTGCTGCGCCTGGCCCGGCGCATGGGATACTCGGGGCCGGGCGCGGGACAGGAGCTGCTCGCCGAATACGAGCGGACCGCCGCGGAAGTCCGCGCCGCCTTCCTGCGGGTGTTGGGAGAAGCGTGAACGAGCCGCAGCACACCATCCTCCTCGTCGAGGACGACCGCGCGGTGCAGCGGGCGCTGGC
>JANXXR010000627.1 GCA_025350525.1 Deltaproteobacteria bacterium | reverse complement strand
CTCAAACGCTATCGGCGCGTCGCCACTCGCTACGAAAAGAACGCCGCCAACTTTCTTGGCTTCGTCCTGTTCGCCGCCATTCGCGTTTGGCTGGCCTGAGTTTGAAGACAGGCCCTAGTGCGGCTCGCCGCGATCCTTGTCTTTCGAGCCAATGGGAGGGCCGACGCGCTCCCAGGCGTCGCGAGTGGCGTGCCGGGCGTCCGACCAGGGCATCTGCGAGTCGCCCCGCGAGGCCGTCCAGCCGGTCTCCAGATCCTTCTCGACCTCGGACCAGGCGCGGTCGCCGTGCATCATGCGCGCCTGCCAGCCGTACTGGTAGGCCGGGCGGTAGAGGTCATAGGAACTGCTCCTTCTTCGCGTATGGGCGCTGCGAGTAGTTGTCCCGCCAGTAGGTGTCCTCGATGGTGGGGTTCACCGCCTCCGCCGCGGCCTTGCCGCCCAGCCCGCCCGAGACCGCGCCGATCGCGGCGCCGACCACCGCGCCGATGGGCCCGCCGACCATGGCCCCGATGGCCGCGCCGGCCGCGCCTGCGCTGGCCGCACCCGCCCCGACGCCGACCGGATGCGCTCCGGGTGCGTGGGTGATGGGATCCAGGTTCTCCTTGTCGCTCCTGTTGCCGTCGCTCCTGATGCCGTCCTTGTTGCGCTTCGCCATGGCTCGCTCCTCCTGTGGGAGAGAAAGATTGGGGCGCGGCAAGCGCCCTGAAAGCGACGGCCGGCAGACGGATCGCCCGCAGGCTTGGCAGAGCGGGCAGGCGTGCAAACCCTTCGCGGGTCTTTGGGAGGGGTCATGCGACGGGTCTGTGCGGTAGCGGTCGTTTTCCTGCTCTGCGCCTGCAAGGGAGGGACGGAGGGAAGCCAGGACATCGTCCCCGCGGCGCCGGACGGCGGAGCGCCGCCGGTCTCGCCGCCTCCTCTCCTGCCGCCGCAGGTATCGCCGCCGCCCGACGCCGGCCCACTGGCGCCGCCCGACGCTGGCCCAACGCCCGCGCCCGACGCCGGACCGAAGCCGGATGGAGGAACGCCGGACGCGGGCGCACCGGACGCAGGGTCTCCGGGCTCTCCCGACGCCGGCCACGCCGATGCCGGCCCCGACGCCCACCAGATCGGCGGGCTGGGCCTGGGCGC
Organism: Deltaproteobacteria bacterium; assembly: GCA_025350525.1. GTDB lineage: Bacteria > Myxococcota > Myxococcia > Myxococcales > 40CM-4-68-19 > 40CM-4-68-19. The sequence continues at coordinate 4,466 of JANXXR010000627.1, read as the reverse complement.
GCTCCCTGCCGCGCCGCTCACCATCTACGGATCCGCGAACGGGCTGCTCGAGTCGCCCCTCTCCGCCTCCGTGGACGAGTCCGAGAACCTCTGGGTAGTGACCACGCAGGCGCTCTATCTGCTGACGCCGGGCGCGCGCGTCTTCCGCCGCTACACCGCGCAGGACGGGCTGCACGTTGGACCGGGCTACACCGAGCCCCCCGACTTCACTCTCGTCGAGGGCGGCAGCAAGAACGAATGCTTCGTCGGCTACTATTTCCACGACACCAACGTCGGCAACACGCCGGGCGCGCACACCAACATCGACCCCTACGCGCACATGGGCAAGATGGACCAGGTCCTGGTGCAGCCCGACGGCCGCCTCGTCGTCAACCGCTACGACCTGCGCAATTCCAACGACGGCCATTACTACGAGACGCGGACCATCATGAGCATGGTCTACGATCACTTCCAGCATCCGGGAAACCTCTACGTCGGCTCGAACCACGGCGTCAGCCGGATCGTCCCGGCGAAGTATTTCCCGCCGCGGTCTCTCCAGACCGATCCCTTCAACACCGCCGACGAGCGCGTCTGGTACGCCGACCACGTCCACCCGGTGGCGTGCGAATCGCAGCCCTGCACCGATCCGCTGACGACGCCCACGACTTTTGGAGACTGGTTCGGGCTGACCCTGGCCGACGACGGGCGGCTCTGGATGGGCGGCCTCACCTCGGCGGGCGCGGTCCACTACCGGGAGGCGCTGCAGGACTGGGTGCAGAGCTGGAAGCCATTCAATCCGTTCGACCCGGCGCTGGGCGATCCGTGGAGCCCGGCCGCGTTCAGCGTGCCCCGCAACGGCGATCCGGTGAACCTCCGCGGCATGGCCGTGACGCCGGACGGCACCGTCTGGATGGCGTCGGGCGAGGTCGAGAACTGGCGCGGGCCCACCTACGGCCTGGTGGCGACGGGCCCGACCGGGTCGCATCCGGTCCGGTTCGATCCAACGGCGTTGGGTGCAATGGAGTATAATATACTGGAGCTGCAGGCGCTCGCCGACGGCCGCCTCGTGCTCGGCTTCCCCAGCTCCGGGCTGCTGGTCTGGACGCCCGGCGACGCCCGCGGCCACCGCCTCACCCAGCGCGACGGCCTGCCGGGCGAACAGATCCGGCGGCTCTCGCTCGACCGGATGCACAGCCCGCCCATCCTCTACGTCCCCACCGACGGCGGCCTGGCCGCGTTCCGGCAGGTGCCCTGATCGGGCTTGTGTCCGTTTTATACAATTCGTACACAAGCGCGTGCGAACTCCTCCACGCGACCTGCGCAACGCCGCCCTCTTCGTGGCGGGCGCCGCCATCCTCTGGTCCACCGGCGGGCTCTTCATCAAGCTCGCCCCGATGCCGGCCATCGCCGTCGCCTGCGGCAGATCGCTGGTGGCCGCCGTCTTCTACCTGATCGTCCTGCGACCGAACCTGCGCGCCGCCCGCTTCTCCACCGCGCTGGCCTACGCCGGCTGCATCGTCACCTTCGTCACCGCGACGCGGCTGACCACCGCCGCCAACGCCATCTTCCTGCAGTACACCGGCCCCGCCTACGTGCTGCTGCTTTCGCCGCTGATCCTCAAGGAGGCCTTCCGCCGCATCGACGGCGTCTGCGTTCTGCTCTCGCTCGCCGGCATGTCGCTCTTCTTCGTCGGAAAAGTGGAAGCAGGGCAGGCGCTGGGCAACGGGCTCGGCATCGTCTCTGGCGTCTTCTTCGCGCTGACCGTGGTCTTCCTGCGCCGCGACTCCCGCGCGGGCAACGACACCGCGCTTCCCTCGACGGCGCTGGGCAACCTCATCGCCGCCGCGGTGACGCTGCCCTTCGCGCTGCAGGCGCTGCCGCAGATGACCAGCGCCCGAGGCGCGGGCGTCCTGCTCTACCTCGGCATCGTCCAGTTGGGCGTCGCTTACCTCCTCTTCATCCGCGGCGTGCGCAAGGTCCCCGCCGCCGAGGCGTCGCTCATCTCGATGCTGGAGCCGGTGCTCAATCCCGTCTGGGTGCTGCTGGGCACCGGCGAGCGTCCGGGGCCGTGGGCGCTCCTGGGCGGCGCCATCGTCATCGCGGCGGTGGTGGTGCGGACGCTCGCGCCGGCCGAGCGCGCCGCCGTGACTTGAGCGGCGCGGAAGCCGGGGAGTTGACGGATCGCCCGCAGTACCGCACGAAGGGGCATGGCCCAGACGTTTTCCTCACTCGGAGCGCCCGAACCGCTGGCGGCGGCGCTGGCCGCGCGCGGCTATGAGACGCCCACTCCCGTGCAGGAGGCCGTCCAGCAGGAGGAGGCGCGGGGCAGGGATCTGCTGGTCAGCGCCCGCACCGGGTCGGGCAAGACGGTGGCCTTCGGGCTGGCGGTGGCGCCGCAGCTTCTCCCGCTGCCCAAGGCGGGGAAGCCCTTGGCGCTGGTGGTCGCGCCCACCCGTGAGTTGGCCCAGCAGGTGTCGCGCGAGCTGGCGTGGCTCTTCGCGCAGGCGCGGGTGGCCACCTGCGTGGGCGGCGCCGACGTGGGCAGGGAGCTGCGGGCGCTCAAGGACGGCGTGCACATCGTGGTGGGGACGCCCGGGCGGCTCTGCGATCACCTCGAGCGCAAGTCGCTGCAGCTCACCGCGCTCAAGGCGCTCATTCTCGACGAGGCCGACGAGATGCTCGACCTCGGCTTCCGCGACGAGCTGACCCAGATCCTCTCCGCGGCGCCCGAGGGCCGGCGCACGCTGCTCTTCTCCGCCACCATCCCGCCCGAGATCGAGCAGCTGGCGAAGAAGTACACGCGCGATGCGCTGCGGCTGACGGTCAACCCGCCGGCGCAGGCGCACGCCGACATCGAGATCAAGGCGCATCTGGTCGCGCCCCGCGAGCGCGAGCACGCGGTGGTCAACTCGCTGCGCTTCCACGAGGCGCCCGCCGCCATCGTCTTCTGCGCCACCCGCGACGGCGTCAGCCACCTGGCGCAGTCGCTGACCGAGCGCGGTTTCGCGGCGGTGGCGCTCTCGGGGGAGCTGACGCAGTCGGAGCGCACCCGCGCGCTGCATGCGCTGCGCGACCACCGCGCCCGCGTACTGGTGGCTACCGACGTGGCGGCGCGCGGGCTCGATCTGCCCGACGTCTCGCTCATCATCCAGGCCGATCCACCGCAGAACGCCGAGGTGCTGCAGCACCGCAGCGGGCGCACCGGGCGGGCCGGGCGCAAGGGAGTCTGCGTGCTCCTGGTGCCGCCTGCCGCGCGTCGCCCGGTGGAGAGCATGCTGCGCAAGGCCGGGCTGCGCGTCGCCTTCACGCCGCCTCCCGACGCCGACGTCATCCGGGTGCGCGACCGAGACCGCCTGGTCCGCGAGATCGAGGCGCTGCTGCGCGAGCCCGCCGAGGAGGATCTGGCGCTGGCGCGGCTGCTGCTCCGCGAGCGCGACCCTGAGCTGATGGCCGCCGCGCTGGTCAAGCTGCGTCGCGAAGCACTGCCCGCGCCGGAGGATCTGCCCTTCACCGCGGAGCTCTTGAAGAAGGCGAAGTCCGGCAGCGTTCGCCCTCCCGCATTCGGAGGCGCCACTTCCCGAAGCGCGCCGGGATCTTCGCGCCCTGACTCTCCGCCCGCATCGCGACCCCACGCCCCTGCGTCCCGCCCCCACGCGCCACCCGCTGCGCCCGCGTCCGGCTCCGGGCCGCCCCAGTCCCGCCCTGCCGCTCGAAGCCCGAAGCCCGAGGCCCGCAGCCCCGCCGGCGGCCCCGCCCGAGCCGGCGGCGTCTGGTTCCGCGTCAACGTCGGCCGCTCCCGCAACGCCGACCCGCGCTGGCTGCTCCCCATCCTCTGCCGCCGCGGCGGGGTGGACCGCCGCCAGATCGGCCGCATCGAGGTGATGGCCGACGAGACCCGCTTCGAGGTCGCCGCCGCCGCCGCCTTGCACTTCGGACGCGCCGCCCGCAAGCCCGACACCAAGGACCCCAACATCCGGATCACGCCCGTCGATGCCTGAGCTCGAGACCAGGCTTCCCGACGGCACGCCGCTCTACGCCGTGGTCCCCTCTGGCGCGCGCCGCGGGATGATCGTCATCCACGAGATCTTCGGCCGGCAGCCCGAGATCGATCGCGTCGTCCAGCGCTTCGCCGCCGCCGGATACGCCGCCGCCGCGCCCGACCTCTTCGGAAACGGCGCGCGGCTCGCCTGCATCCGGAGCGCCCTCCGGTCGATGGGCAGCGGCCAGGGGCCCGCCATCGACGCGGTCCACGCCGCCCGCCTCTGGCTCTGCGAGCAGGCGGGTTTCGCGCCGGAGCGCGTCGGCCTGATCGGCTTCTGCTTCGGCGGCGGTTTCGCGCTGGCGGCGGGGCCGGGCTTCGCCGCTGTCTCGACCAACTACGGCGAGGTGCCGCCCACCGAGGTGATGCGCGGCATCGGCCCGGTGATCGGCTGCTACGCGGGCCGCGACCGGCTCTTCGACAACGGCGGCAAGCTCGCTGCCTGCCT
>JANXXR010000424.1 GCA_025350525.1 Deltaproteobacteria bacterium | reverse complement strand
TCGACGTCGACCGGAAGCGCGATCCCGTCAGCGCCGCCATGTCGTCCCCCGCCTTCTCGGTGCTGGCCGACACGCCGCTGCCGGCGGTGGCGTGCGAGATGCGCAAGCGCGCGATCGGGAGCGCCGTGGTGGTCAGCGAAGGCGAGGTGATCGGCATCTTCACCACCTCGGACGCGCTCGATGCGCTGGCCTCGCCGGATACTTTCAGGCGGCGCGCCATCTCCGTCTCGCCCGTCGCCCGCCACCGGTCGAGCGCGCGCGGCTGAGCCTTTTCAATGCAGCGATCAAGGAGGAAATCATGAACCGGAAGATGTGGGTTGCCGCAGCGCTCACGCTGGCGGGGGCGTTGCCGTTCACCGCGCGTGCAGAGATCGACAAGAAGATCGAGCGGCTGTGGAAGGGCAAGTGCGCCGGCTGTCACGGAACCGACGGCAAGGGGCAGACCGACCAGGGCAAGAAGCTTGGGATCAAGGACTACACCACGCCCGAGTGGCAGAAGTCGCAGACCGACGCGCACATCAAGGCGGCCGTCGCCGAAGGCGTCAAGGGGATGGACGGCTACAAGGACAAGCTCGCGCCGGATCAGATCGACGGATTGGTCGCGTACGTCCGCGCGCTGAAGTAGTTCCCCGGGCCCGTCCTCCCGGGCGGAGGGCGGGCCGTCTCCTGGCTTCCGGGTCAGCCCTGCGCGAGCTTCGCGCTGCGCCGGCGCGCCACCTCAGCGATCTTCTTGCCCGCCCCGTAGAACGTCATCGCGAATCCGATGAAGGGGAGGAAGATGGCGAACAGCCCGCCCATCACCGGCGCCACCACGAACAACAAGGGCAGGGGAACGTGGACGAACTTCTCCTCCGCGCCGCCGGGCAGCACGCTCTCTTCGCTCAAGGTCACCACCTCCCATGCCTTGAGGTTCCAGTAGTAACCGCTCCGCGCCTTCGCTCCGCCGTTGCAGGTCTTCATGGCTGGTCTCCTTCTTTCGAAGAGAAGGTAGTGCGAGGGCGGCCCGCGCAAATCGGGAATCGGTCCCGGGCCCCGCACAACCTTTCCCGAGGGAGGGCGCGCGGACACCTGAGCTGGCGGAGAAGAAATCCCGAGGCGATCAGGGCTGCGGTGGCAGGACGCCAGTGCGCAGCGCGAAGCGCACCAGGTCGGTGCGGTTGTGGAGATCGAGCTTGTCCATCAGGTGCTCGCGGTGGCTCATCGCGGTCTTGACCGTGATGCCGAGGACGGTGGCCACTTCCTTGTTGCTCCTGCCGTCGGCCACCAGCTTGAGCACCTGCTTCTCGCGGCCGGTGAGCGACTCGTAGGGGTCGTGCGGGCGCGCCTGCTGCGGCTGGTCGTCGAGGGCCTCGCGCGCGATGGCCGGGTCGAGCACGAAGCCGCCCCGCTTGACCGCCCGGATGGCGTCGACCAGCGCCGAGGCGGCGACCTTCTTCAGCACGAAGCCCGCCACGCCGGCCTTGAGGAAGCGGCGCACGTACTCGCGGTCGCCGTACTGGGTGAGCACCAGCACCCGGCAGCGCGAGGAGGTGCGGCGCAGCTCCAGCGTCGCCTCGAGGCCGCCCAGGCCGGGCATGGCGATGTCCATCAGCACGACGTCGGGGTCGAGCCTGTGGCACAGCTCCACTGCCGCGGCGCCGTCGGCGGCCTCGCCCACCACCACGATGTCGCCGGTGGGCGCGAGCAGGGCTCGAATCCCTTCGCGCAGCAGGTCGTGGTCGTCGGCGATGACGACGCGGATCTCATCCATGGGCGGCCTCGCTGCCGAGCGGCACCCAGAGCGCGAGGTGCGTGCCCTCGCGCGGCGCCGAGTCGATGGAGAAGGCGCCGCCCAGCATCTCGACGCGCTCGCGCATGCCCAACAGGCCCCAGCCGCTCCCGTCCGGCGCTCCCGCCGCGCGCGCCTCCGGGTCGAAGCCCCTGCCGTCGTCCTCGATCTCCAGCGTCAGCCGCCCCTGCCGCCGCGCGCCCTGGACCAGCACGCGGGTGGCCTGCGCGTGGCGGGCGACGTTGGTCAGCGCCTCCTGCACCACCCGGAACACGGCCGTCTCCAGCTGCACCGGCAGGCGCCCGTCGAGGTCGGAGAACTCGCAGCGCACCGCGATCCCCTGCGGCTCGAGGTGCCGCGCGGCGTACCAGAGGATCGCCGACTTGAGACCGAGGTCGTCGAGGACGG
>JANXXR010000611.1 GCA_025350525.1 Deltaproteobacteria bacterium | reverse complement strand
GAAGATGGGCGCCCGGCCCAGCGCCACGGTCCGGCAGCTGATCAAGCTGCAGAAGAAGACCGCGGCCGCCCCGGCCAAGAGCTAGCCCGCCGTGGAGGCGACGCTCCTCGCGGTGGGGCGCGTGGCCAGGGCGCACGGCATCCGCGGCAGGGTGCTGGTGGCGCCGTACAACGGGGACTCCACCGGCCTCGTGCAGGTCCGGCGGCTCTGGCTGTCGGGCAAGGAATACGCGGTGGCGCGCACCGAGCGCGTCAACCTGGGCTACCTGGTGGCGCTGAAAGGCATCGACGATCGCAACGCCGCGGAGGCGCTTCGCGGGCAGGAAGTGGAGGTCGATCGCCGTGAGCTTCCTCCTCCCGAGGAAGACGAGATGTACGCGGTGGACCTGATCGGCTTCACCGTCGAGGGCAAGGACGGCAAGGTCCACGGCGTGGTCGAGGATCTGGAAGAGGCAGGACCGCTCGACCTGCTCAAGCTGCGGGGCGGCGCGCTGGTGCCGCTGGGGCTGGTGCAGGAAGTGATGTCGGAGGCCCGGCGCATCATCATCGAAGTGCCCGAAGGCCTGTTCGAGATGTTCGAGTCCAAGGAGAAGTGACGTGCTGTCGGTCGAAGTCCTCACCCTGTTTCCGCGCATGATCGCGGCCCCGCTCGAAGAGAGCATCCTGGGCAAGGCCCGGGCGAAGGGTCTCTTGCGCGTGCAGGTCACCGACATCCGCGAGTTCGCCGAGGGCAAGCACCGCGTCACCGACGACGTGCCCTACGGCGGCGGCGCCGGCATGGTGATGAAGCCCGAGCCGCTGGTCAGTGCCATCGAGGCGGCCAAGGCGCGCCTCCCTTCGGCCCGCGTGGTGCTGATGTCCCCGCAGGGCCGCCGCTTCGATCAGCGCAGGGCGCAGGAGCTGTCGCAGCGCGAGGCGGTCATCCTCGTCTGCGGCCGCTACGAGGGCGTGGACGAGCGGGTGCTGCCCTTCGTCGACGAGGAGATCTCGCTGGGCGACTTCGTCATCACCGGCGGCGAGTTCGCGGCGCTGGCCATCATCGACGCCATGGCGCGGCTGGTGCCGGGCGTTTTGGGCAACGCCGAAAGCCCGCTGCAAGAGAGCTTCGCCGGGGAGGGTCTCCTCGAAGGACCGCAGTACACGCGGCCCCCCGAGTTCCGCGGTTCCAAAGTGCCGGAGGTCCTGCTCTCCGGCGACCACGCGAAGATCGCGGCCTGGCGCCGCGAGCAGGCGCTGCATCGCACCCGCGATCGGCGTCCCGATTTGCTGAAAAGCACTTGACGAGAACCGTTTTCTGGGCGACCGCTAACCCGGTCTGACCAGGAAGAAGAAGAGGATACGAAGATGCGTTCGAAGGCGATTGAGCTGGTGGAGCAACGGACGGTGAAGTCGGCGACGCGCGGGCAGCTGCCCGAGTTCCGTGTCGGCGACACCATCAAGGTGCATACGAAGATCAGCGAGGGTGACAAGGAGCGCATCCAGATCTTCGAAGGCGTGGTCATCCGCATGCGCCGCGCGCAGGTGAACACGAGCTTCACCGTGCGCAAGGTGAGCTACGGCGTCGGCGTGGAGCGCATCTTTCCGCTCTACTCCCCGCGCATCGACAAGGTGGAGATCATGTCGAGCGGCAAGGTGAAGCGCGCCCGGCTCTTCTACCTGCGCGACCTGCAGGGCAAGGCCGCGCGCCTGCAGAACCGCGAAGAGGGTGGCGCTTCGCAGTAGTGTGCGAGTTGGGCCCGGCCTCGCCGGGTCCTGGCGTCGCGCCCGTGGCTTAGGACGAGGGGGCTTGAACCTGTGCAGCTCACCGAGCTGCTGTTCCAGAAGGTCAAGGACCTCCCCGGCCAGGGCCAGCTCACCCTGACGCCGGGCTATGTCGCTGTGGTCTCCAGGGCGGCGTCGCTGCGCGTGGTGCTGGTGGCCACGCTCTTCCCCAACCCCGACGACAACCGCCGCCTGCAGCTCGACTCCGGACCCACCCGCATCGGCGTCGGGCTCCTCGCCGGCGACAACGTCCTCTACCGCCTGCTGCGCGAGCTGGGCGCGGACCGGCAGCTGCTCAAGTTCGACGCCACCACCAAGGCGTACAGCCTGCTCACCGACAACAACCTCGAGATCGACGCCTTCCTGCGCGTGCAGTGCGGGCTGCCCTCGCCCGAGCACTACGCCAGCTTCTTCTGCGTGGACCTGGGCGAGCTGCCCTCGGTGCGCCAGAAAGGCGCCGGCGCGGTGGACGAGATGGTCGATCAGGTCAAGGTCAAGCAGCTCAAGGACGAGTTGGAGATGACCCGCAAGTTCGAAGGCCTGCAGGACCGCCTCTACAAGGTCCAGCAGCGCATCGTCGAGCTCACCTCCGCCCAGAACCAGTTCGACGACGCCAAGGCCGCCTTCGACGAGGCTGAGGCCGAGCTGGCGCGCTCGCCCTGGTCGAAGGAGCAGATGGACCAGCTCACCGAGCGCGCCCTCAAGGCCAAAGACGACCAGGTCAAGCGCGACTCCGTGCTGGGCGAGATCGGGCAGAAGCGGCAGAACGCCATCCGCAACATCCCGGCGCCGGCCGACTCGCTGGTGCAGGACCCCTGGTTCTACGGCGGGGTTCTGGGCGGGCTCCTGGTCGACGCCATCGCCTTCTTCACCCGGCACCCGTCGGTGGCGCTGCTGGGCCTGGTGCCGTGGACGGCGGCGCTGGTGGCGACGCTGCGCTACATCGAGGCCGACGAAGCCGACAAGCACGCGGCGCAGTACATGAAGGAGCTCAAGGAGCAGGAGGAGAGCGTCCGCCGCCGCTTCGCCGAGGAGCAGGCGCAGCTCAAGAACGCCATGCGCCTCGCCAATGTCGAGACGCCGCGCGGCCTGCTCGAGGTCTTCAAGGAGCGCGAGAAGTACGTGGTCAAGCGCGATGCGGTGAAGGTCCACTTCGACAAGGCAAAAGAGCTCCCGCTGCTGGCCAAGATCGCGGTGGAGATGCCGCTGCTCAAGGACGAGAAGAGCAACCTCGAGCAGCAGGTGGCGGTGCAGGGCTTCGCGCGGCCGCTGGGGGAGATCGAGACCGACCTGAAGGCGGCGCTGGGCCTCGGGCCCTACCGGCGCGGGGGCATGCTGGTGCCCGAGCCCGAGCTGCCCAAGATGCTGGTCACGCAGGCCGCCGAGCTGCTCAACCTCGCCGCCGATCACCTCTGGGAGGAGATCGCGCCGCGGCTGACGCAGTTCCTCGTCGCCCTCACCGACCGGCGGGTGGAGGGCGGCAAGACCGACGGCGCCGGGGGTCTCGTGCTCTCGGCGCCGGACGGAAAGACCGGGCCGTTCCACAAGCTGCCCTTTCCCTTGAAGGACCTGGTCTACGTGGCGCTGCGGCTGACGCTGCTCGAGCGGGTCTGCGGCTACAAGCGGCTGCCGGTGGTGGTGGACGACGCCTTCGGCACGCTCGACCCGGCCAAGCGCGAGCTGGTGGCCAAGATGCTCAAGGGCATCTCCACGCAGACGCAGGTGATCCACCGCGTCACCGAGGCGCCTCCCGCCGGCACCGCCGACGTGGTGCTGAGCGCATGACGGCGCGGCAGCGCCTCGGGAACCTTGGCGAGCAGGCCGCGGCCGAGGCATTGGAAGGCGGCGGCTATCGCATCGTCGCCCGCAACCACCGCTGCCGCCGCGGCGAGGTCGATCTGGTCGCCGAGCGCGGCGAGCTGCTGGTCTTCGTCGAGGTCCGCACCCGGGCCTCGTCGGCGTTCGGCGCGCCGCAGGAGACGGTGGACCCGAAAAAGCAGCGCCGGGTCATCGCCGCCGCCCGCGACTTCCTCGCCCGCTGGCGCGGCCCGGAGCGCGGCGTGCGGTTCGACGTCATCGCAGTGTTGGACGGCGCCAAGGGCCCGACGCTGACGCACCTCGAGAACGCCTTCGACGCGGGGCCCTAGGTGCCGCTCTACGTGGTGGCGACGCCCATCGGCAACCTGGGCGATCTGACCGCGCGCGCCCGCGAGGTGCTGGCCGCCTGCGACGGCGTCGTCGCCGAGGACACGCGGCACTCCGGAAAGCTGCTCGAGCACCTGGGGATCGGCGGCAAGCCTTTCACCGCGCTGCCGGCCTTCGACGAGGCGGCGCGGGTCGAGCCCATCGTGCGGCGGCTGCTCGAGGGCGCCTCGCTGGCGCTGGTCACCGACGCCGGCACGCCGGGCATCAGCGACCCGGGCGCGCTCTTGGTGCGGCGGGCGGTCGAGGATGGCGTCCCGGTGATTCCGGTGCCGGGCGCCAGCGCGGCGGTGGCGGCGGTGAGCGTCAGCGGCTTCGTCGAGGGGCGCTTTCACTTCGCAGGCTTTCTGCCGCGCAAGGTCTCGCACCGCGACGAGATGCTGGCGGAGCTCTTGCCGCTGCGCGCGCAGCTGGTGTTCTACGAGGCGCCGCAGCGGCTGCACGAGACGTTGCTCAGCCTGCAGGCGGCGCTCGGCGACCGGCCCGCGCTGGTGGCCCGCGAGCTGACCAAGCTGCATGAGGAGCTGGCCCGCGGGACCTTGTCGGAGCTGGCGCGGCATTTCGCGGGCGAGGTGCGCGGCGAGGTGGTCATCGTCGTCACCGGCGCGCGGGAAGAAGCGCAGCCGCAGGATCCCGCGGCGCTCGAAGCCGAAGTCCGCGCCCGCCTCGCCCGCGGCGAGCGACCCAAAGACATTGCCGAAGCGCTCTCTGGCGATCATCCCAAGCGCGCTGTCTACCAGCTGGCTCTAAAGCTGAAGGCCAACCAGAGTTAGTCCGCCGCTCTAGAAATTGAGGGAAAGCGTCCCCGCCACGCCCCAGGTCACCGACGGCTCCGCGCGCAGCCTTTGCCCCACCTGGTCCAGCCGGAAATCGTAGAGCGGATTCTGGTCCGGCGCCGGCTGCCCGGTCCCGCCGGAGATGATGATCTTGCCGGTGCCGCTCTTGTCGGCGCCGATGTCCTCATGGTTCAGGAAGTGCGCCGAGTCCACCGCGACGCTGCCGTAGACGCGCAGGTGCAGCCAGCGGGCGATGCGTCCATAGAGGCCCAGCGTGCCCATGGTGGTCACGTACTCGTCTGCGTAGGTGAGCTTGCCCAGCGCGTCGGTGACCTGCGTGTAGTCGCGCCCGGGTCCGTGCCAGCGCAGATCGCCGCGCACCTCGAACGAGAGCCGCTGGTCGCCCTTCAAGTCCTCCGCCGCCACCAGCTCCGCGCCCAGCGTAGCCTGCGCTTCATAGGGCGGCCGGTAGCCCGTCTCTCCCGCCCAGGCGCCCTTGCAGTTGGCCGCCGCCACGTCGGAGAGCAGCTCCGGGTGCGAGCAGTTGTCATAGGCGCCCTTGCCTGCGAAGGGCGCCGAGGCCGAGAAGGCGATGAAGGGCTCCAGCACGTGGAACCGCTTGGAGAAGGCCGTCGAGAGCGTGAAGACGTGCGCCTTGCGCGATGCCGACCCCGCGGCCACCGCGCCGCCGCTGGCCATCCCGAAGCGCGACGGATCGCTGACCGTTCCGCCCGGCAGGGGCAGCGTCCAGTCGAACCCAATCACCCAGGTGGCGACTGGCTTCCCCTCGGGAAACAGCTCGGGCCGCAGGCGCAGCTCGCGGGCTTCGTTGATCGGGCCCCAGGCGATTCCGACGGTGGGGTCGCCGAAGCCGGTGCGCCGGCTCTCCCCCGAGACCGGCAGGATGGGCTGGACGGCGGTGCACGAGCCAGGGGCCGCGCAGCCCGAGATGCTGGTGGTGTTGGTGGCGAGCGTGCCTTTGCCGGCTGGAGACCAGCTCTGCAGATCGCGCAGGTAGAGCGGCGCAAAGGCGTGCAGCTCGAGGTCGTGCCAAAGGCCGATGGCGAGGCGCAGGTCCAGGGCGTCGACGGTGCGGAGGTGCTTGAGCTCGTCGCCCAGCTGGATGCCGCCCGCCGTGGTCTGCTCGCGGGTGAGCGTGGTCAGGGAGCGCAGGTGCTGGTAGGTCGCCTCGAGATCCACCTCGAGCGGGTGGCGCTCGTCGGCGGCGTCGGCGACGTCGGTGATGCGGGCGGCAAAGGAGGCCGGTGCAACGACGACCGCGGCGGCGAGCAGCCAGGAGCGCATTGCGGGCACGGTAGCAGATCTCATTCTTCGCCGCGGAGCCCGAACTCCTTCATCTTCATTTGCAGGCTCTTGCGCGAGATCTTGAGCAGCTTGGCGGTGCGGGTGACGTTGTTGCCGGTCACCTCGAGGCCGCGCGCGATCAGGTCGCGCTCGATGGCCTGCACCTGCTCCTTGACGATTTCTTTGAGCGGCCCGGGCGGCGATCCCGCCAGGAAGGCCCCCGCGGCGGTGTCCGGCGGCGCGCTCTGCCGCAGCGCCGCCGGCAGGTCAGCCTTGCTGATGGTGGTCCCTTCGGCAAAGAGGATGGTGCGCTCGAGCACGTTCTCCAGCTCGCGGATGTTGCCCGGCCACGAGTAGGCGGCCAAAGAGAGCAGCGCGTCGTCCTCGATCTTCTCCACGTTCTTCTTCAGGCGCGCGTTGTACTTCTGCCGGAAGTGCTCGACGAGGAGCGGGATGTCGTCGCGCCGCTCGCGCAGGGCCGGCAGGAAGATGGGCACCACGTTGAGCCGGTAGAAGAGGTCCTCGCGAAAGCGGCCGGCGGCGATCTCGCGCGTCAGGTCGCGGGAGGTGGCGGCGATGAGGCGGACCTCGACCTTGGTGGTCTTGACGCCGCCCACGCGCTCGAACTCGCTCTCCTGGATGGCGCGCAAGAGCTTGACCTGCATCTCCACCGGAATCTCGCCGATCTCGTCGAGGAAGAGGGTGCCCTGGTCGGCCAACTCGAAGCGCCCCGGCTTGGACTGCACCGCGCCGGTGAAGGCGCCCTTCTCGAAGCCGAACAGCTCGGCCTCCACCAGCTCGCGGGGGATGGCGGCGCAGTTGATCTTGATGAAGGGCCGCTCGCGGCGCGACGACTTCTCGTGCAGCGCGGTGGCCACCAGCTCCTTGCCGGTGCCGCTCTCGCCCTGGATGAGCACGGTCGAGGGCGCGTCGGCCACCTTGGCGATGATCTGCTGCAGCTCGATCATCCGCTGCCCGCGGCCGATGATCTCGGTGTAGCGGCGGCCCGCCGGCTCGGGCTCGCCGGGCACCACGTTGCGCGCGTTGAGATCCGACTGCCGCGCCGCCTTGGCGATGATCGCCTTCAAGTCGGCGGTCTCGAAGGGCTTGGTGACGAAGTCGAAGGCGCCGGCCTTCATCGCCTCGACGGCGCTGTCCACCCGGCCGTGCGCAGTGACCACGATCACAGGGATGTCCGGGTGGCGCGCCACCACCTTGCGCAGCAGCGAGAGCCCATCCATCTTCGGCATCACCAGATCGGTCACCACCACGTCGGCGCCGTCGCGGTCGAGCGCGGCAAGCGCTTCCTCGCCGTCCACGGCCACCTGCACCTCATAGCCTTCGCGCTGCAGCGTGGCCGCCAGCACCTTTCGAAGGCTCTGTTCATCGTCGACGACGAGGACGCGGTCCGCCATGTGTGCAGCGGGCTACCATGTCTGGACAGAACGCTGCAATCATTCAACATGGAGCGGCTCCGGCGTGGCATTACACTGGCC
>JANXXR010000598.1 GCA_025350525.1 Deltaproteobacteria bacterium | reverse complement strand
CGCGGGCCTGCGCGACGACTCGCCGGAAGGCTTCATCTTCGGCGACTTCTACCGATAATACCTGTCGTTGACCGTCCTCGAACGGGCGCCGGGTCCATAGGATCACACTCTTCGGATCTGGATCGCCCGAGGCCACCCCTTCGGGATAAAGATCTCGGCGCTCACGCCACCGAAGGCGCGATGCGCGCGCTCGACCGCCCCACGCCAGCGACGCACCAAGCGCAGCTGCAGTCCCCAGGAAGTCGCGGCGGCTTAACGTCATCTCCTACGCCCTTCGCAATCGGTCCGCGTTTATTTCATCGTACCTTCAGACCTCCTCAGAACGGCGGGACAGCAATTGCCGGAGCACGTAGGGCAGGATGCCGCCGTGGTGGTAGTACTCGACCTCGATCGGCGTATCGATGCGCACGGTGACGAGGACTTCCTCGGTCTTGCCCGAGGCGCGGTGGATGACGAGGCGCGCGTCCTGCCGCGGCGCGAGCCCGCTCTCGATGCCGAGCAGGTCGAACGACTCGGTCCCGTCGAGCTTGAGCGACCCGGCGTCCATGCCGTCCTTGAACTGGCAGGGCAGCACTCCCATCATCACCAGGTTGCTGCGGTGGATGCGCTCGAAGCTGCGGGTGACGACGGCGCGGACGCCGAGGAGCTTCGTGCCCTTGGCCGCCCAGTCGCGCGAGCTGCCGGTGCCGTACTCGTGGCCGGCGAAGACGATGAGCGGCGTCTTGCGCTTCTCGTACTCCATCGCCGCGTCGTAGATGGACTGCTGCTTGCCGTCGATCAGCGTCACGCCGCCCTCGACGCCGGGGACCATGAGATTCTTGATGCGCACGTTCGCAAAGGTCCCGCGCACCATCACCTGGTGGTTGCCGCGGCGCGCGCCGTAGGAGTTGAAGTCCTCCTTGGCCACGCCCTCGGCGACCAGGTACTTCCCGGCCGGGCTCGAGGCCTTGATGTTGCCCGCCGGCGAGATGTGGTCGGTGGTCACCGAGTCGCCGAAGATGGCCAGCGGCCGCGCGCCGCGGATCTCGGCGATTTTTGAAGGCTTCATCGCGAAGGCGTCGAAATAGGGCGGCTCCTGGATGTACGTCGAGTTGCGATCCCAGGCATAGACCTCGCCGCCGGAGGTCGGGATCTCGGCCCACTCCTTGGTGTCCTTCGAGTGCTCGCCGCCGTAGTTGCTGCGGTACATCTCCGCGTCGGCTGCCTGGCCCAGCGCCGCGTTGAGCTCTTCGGCAGTGGGCCAGATGTCCTTGAGGAAGACCGGCTTGCCGTCGCGGCCCAGCCCGATGGGATCCTTCTCGACGTCGATGTCCACCCTTCCGGCGATGGCGAAGGCGACCACCAGCGGCGGCGACATGAGGAAGTTGGCCTTGATGCTCTGGTGGACGCGCGCCTCGAAGTTGCGGTTGCCCGAGAGCACCGAGGCGGCGACGACGTCGTTCTTGGTGATGATCGACTCGACGTGCGGGTCGAGCGGCCCCGAGTTGCCGATGCAGGTGGTGCAGCCGTAGCCGACGGTGACGAAGCCGAGCTTGTCGAGGTACGGCTGCAGGCCGGTCTTCTCGAGGTAGCGCGAGACCACGCGCGAGCCCGGCGCCAGCGAGGTCTTCACCTCCGGCCGCACGTGCAGGCCCTTCTCCACCGCCTTCTTGGCGAGCAGGCCCGCCGCCAGCATCACCGACGGGTTGGAGGTGTTGGTGCAGGAGGTGATGGCGGCGATGAGGACATCGCCGTGGCCGATGTCCACCGGCATCTTCATGGCATGGACTTCCTGCGTCGGCACCCGGTCCGGCGTGGGCCGGTTCTGCATCATCTCGGATTCGGTGTGCGGGTTGGTTCCCTTGCTGCTCAAGCCGTTCGTCGCGAGGACGGGCGCGGACTCGGTCTCCTGCGAGCCGCCGCCCTGCACGTTCTCGATGGCGGGCGGCTCGACGATCTCGTGGAAGCGGCGGCCCAGCTCCTCTTTGGACTTGCCGTAGCCGTTGGGCGCCGCCTCGAGCAGCAGCTTGTTGAAGGTGGCCTTCATCTGCGGCAACTCGATGCGGTCCTGCGGGCGCTTGGGCCCGGCGACGGAGGGCCGCACCTTGTAGAGGTCCATGTCGAGCGTCTGCGTGTAGTCGCACTGTCCCTGCCTGGGAATGCCGAACATCTCCTGCGCCTGGAAGTAGGCGCGCACGGCGTCGACGCTGGCCTTCTCGCGGCCGGTGGCGAGGAGGTACTGGCAGGAGAGCTCGTCGACGGGGAAGTAGCCCATGGTGGCGCCGTACTCGGGCGCCATGTTGGCGATGGTGGCGCGGCCCGGCACGGTGAGGCTGGCCGCGCCCTCGCCGAAGAACTCGACGAACTTGCCGACCACCTTGGCCTTGCGCAACAGCTCGGTGATGGTCAGCACCACGTCGGTGGCGGTGACGCCCGCGGCCACCTCGCCGTGCAGGTGGACGCCGACCACGTCGGGGGTGAGGAAGTAGACCGGCTGTCCCAGCATGGCCGCCTCGGCCTCGATGCCGCCCACGCCCCAGGCGACGATGCCGAGGCCGTTGATCATGGTGGTGTGCGAGTCGGTGCCCACCAGCGAGTCGGGATAATGGACGCCGTCCTTCGCTGCGTGGACGCCGGGCGCCAGGTGCTCGAGGTTGACCTGGTGGACGATGCCCATTCCGGGCGGCACGATCTTGAGGCCGTCGAAGGCGCCCATGCCCCACTTGAGGAATTCGTAGCGGGCGCGGTTGCGGGTGAACTCGATGCCCATGTTGAGCTGGAGGGCGTTGGCCACGCGGGCGAAGTCCACCTGCACGCTGTGGTCGATGACCAGGTCCACCGGCACCAGCGGCTCGATCAGCTTGGGCGACTGGCCCGCCTTCTTCACAGCGGTGCGCATGGCGGCGAGGTCCACCACCAGCGGAACGCCGGTGAAATCCTGGAGCAGCACGCGCGAGACGACGAAGGGGATCTCCTCGGTGCGCTCGGCCGTGGGCTGCCAGGAGGCGAGCGCCCGGATGTCCTGCTCGCGGACCCGCTTGCCGTCGAGGTTGCGCAAGAGCGACTCGAGCACGATGCGCAGCGAGACCGGCAGTCGCGAGACCTTGCCCAGGCCCAGCTTCTCGACCTCGGGCAGCGAGTAGAAGGAACCGTGGCTGAAGCTCTCCTTGAAGTTCATGGCGGCGGTCTAGCTTGACTGCCTGAGCGCCGCAAGGTCTTGTGCCGCCCCGATGGGAACGCTCTATCTGGTGCGCCACGGTCAGGCGTCCGCCTTCGAGGAGAACTACGACCGGCTCTCCCCCTTGGGCGAGCGGCAGTCGCGCCTGCTCGGAGAGTGGTGGGCGCGGCGCGGGCCCCGGCTCGACCGCGTCTTCGCCGGACCGCGGCTGCGGCAGCAGCGCACGGCGGAGCTGGCGGCGGAGGCCTCTGGGCTGCCCAGGCCGGTGACGCTGCCCGAGCTCGACGAGATGGGCATCGAGCCGCTCTTCAAGGAGCAGCTGCCCGAGCTCTTCACCCGCCACGCGCACTTGCAGTCGCTGGGCGACGCCCTCTTGATGGCCGACGGAGACGAGGGGCGGGCGCAGTCGCTCGCCCGGCTCTTCGAAGCGGTGCTCATGCTCTGGGTGCGGGGCGAAGTGACCGGAGACGGCGTCGAGTCGTGGCTGGACTTCCAGCGCCGGATTCGCAAGACGCTCTCCGCGGTGCGCGACGGCGCCCGGGGCCAGCGCATCGCGCTCTTCACCTCGGCCGGGCCGGTGGCGGCGGCGATGCAGCTCGCGCTCGGCACCGACGACCCGGCTGCGCTCTCGCTCGCCTTCCGGGTGCGCAACAGCTCGGTGTCCGAGTTCCTCTTCTCCGGCGCCGAGCGGTTCTCGGTGGTTTCGTTCAACGAGACCCCGCACCTCGACGACGCGGCGCTGGTCACGGTGCGCTGAGATGGACTTCTCCATTGCGCCGCGGCTGCAGGAGCTGATCGGGAAGTTCCGCGCCTTCGTCTCGGCGCAGGTGATTCCGCTCGAGAAGCAGATGTCCGCGGGCTGGCCTGTGCTGGAGCCTCTCTTGAGGGAAGCGCGAGCGCAGGCGCAGCGCGAGGGCCTGTGGGGACCGCAGCTCCCGCGCGACCTGGGCGGGCTGGGGCTGCCGCTCGAGGAATTTGCGCTCGTCTCCGAAGAGCTGGGTCGGAGCCCGCTGGGCCACTACGCGGTCAACAGCCAGGCGCCCGACTCCGGCAACATGGAGCTTTTGCGCGAGTTCGGCAGCGAGGCGCAAAAGGAGCGCTGGCTCAAGCCGCTGACGGAAGGAAGAATCCGCAGCTGCTTCTCGATGACCGAGCCCGACCGCCCCGGCTCGAACCCCACCTGGATGTCCACCCGCGCCGTGCTCAGCGACGGGCAGTGGGTCATCGACGGGGACAAGTGGTTCACCTCCTCGGCGGACGGCGCGCGCTTCGCGGTGGTGATGGCGGTGACCGAGCCCGAGGCGGCGCCGCACCTGCGCGCCTCGATGATCATCGTGCCCCTCGACACGCCCGGCTTCACGCTGGTGCGGAACATCCCGGTGATGGGCCACGCCGGCGGAGGCTGGGCTTCGCACGCCGAGGTCCGCTACGCGGGCTGCCGCGTTCCCGAGGAGAATCTGCTGGGCGGGCGCGGCTTCGGCTTCGCGCTCGCGCAGGAGCGGCTGGGGCCGGGGCGCATCCACCATTGCATGCGCTGGATCGGGATCTGCGAGCGCGCCTTCGAGCTGATGTGCCGGCGCGCGGCCTCGCGGGAGATCTCGCCGGGGAAGCCCCTGGCGACGCGGCAGACGGTGCAGGAGTGGATCGCCGAGAGCCGGGCGGAGATCGACGCGGCCCGCCTGATGGTGCTGCACGCCGCCTGGAAGATGGAGCGGGTGGGGCAGCGCGCGGCGCGGGTGGAGATCTCGACCATCAAGTTCGTGGTGGCGGGAGTGCTGCAGCGGGTGCTCGACCGCGCCATCCAGGTGCACGGCGCGCTGGGGGTCACCGACGACACGCCGCTGGCCTTCTGGTACCGCGAGGAGCGGGCGGCGCGGATCTACGACGGGCCGGACGAGGTCCACAAGCAGGTGGTGGCCAGGCGGGTGCTGCGCGGCTTCGGGGTGGACCTGAAATGAAGCCCGACGCGCCCAGGGCGGTGCGCGCAGGCGAAGAGCTGGATCTGCTGCGGCTGGGGGAATGGTTGCGATCGCAATCGTTGCCGTGGCAAGGATTGACCGTCGAGCAGTATCCCCGCGGCCACTCCAACCTGACCTATCTGATCACGGCGCCGGGCGCCGCCTGGGTGCTGCGCCGGCCGCCGGTGGGGAGCAGGGTCGCCCACGCCCACGACATGGTCCGCGAGGCGCGGATTCTCTTGAAGCTGCATCCGGTCTTTCCGCTGGCGCCGCGGGTGGTGGCCGTTTGCGAGGAGGCGGAGGTGCTGGGCGCGCCATTCTACCTGATGGATCCGGTGCGGGGCGCCATCCTGCGCGGGGCGGCGCCGCGGGAGCCGCTCTCGCCAGGGCAGGTGCGGGCCCTCTGCGGGGCGTTCGTGCAGACGCTGGTCGATCTGCACGCGGTGGACTTCCGCAAGGCCGGACTCGAGGGAAAGCCCGACGGCTACGTCCGCCGCCAGGTGGACGGCTGGACCCGGCGCTGGCACGACGCGAGCACCGACGAGGTGCCCGACGTGGACGCCATCGCGCGCTGGCTCTCGGAGCGGATTCCGCCGGAGCGGGGCGCGGCTTTTATCCACAACGACTTCAAGTACGACAACCTGGTGCTGGACCCGCTGGCGGATCCGGCTCGGGTGGTGGGCGTGCTCGACTGGGAGATGTCCACCGCCGGCGATCCGCTCATGGATCTGGGGACGGCGCTCGGTTACTGGGTGGAGGAGGGCGACCCCGAGCCTTTGAAGACGCTCGCCTTCGGCCCGACGTTCTTGCCGGGCAGCTTCACCCGCGCGCAGCTGGCGGCGGAGTACGGCCGGCTCTCGGGGCGCGACGTCTCGGGGATGCTCTTCTACTACTGCTTCGCGCTCTTCAAGACGGCGGTGGTGGTGCAGCAGATCTACCGGCGGTACCTCGAGGGCCTGACGCACGACGAGCGGTTCGCGGGCTTCGGCATCGGGGTGCAGATCCTCGCCCGGAGCGCGGTCGAGGCGGCGGAGCGCGGGAGGTACTGAACGGAATTGGTGAACGGCGTTCACCATCGCTCTCGGGAGAAGTGAACAGCGTTCACCCGTAGAGCGTGACGCGCGTGTGGAGCTGCTTCGCGGGCCGCTCGTCGAGGCGGCAGCGGCCCAGGGCGTCGAGGTCGTCGCAGAAGTCGTGCGGGTAGCGCCAGCAGCCGATGTCGCCGGTGATGCCGCTGCCGGCGCCGATCTCTAGGACCTTGGGCGCGGCGCGGAGGATCTGTCCCAAGAGCGGGCCGGGCGGAAGCCAGCTGACGAGGACGAGGTCGGGCCTCAGCTTGCGGATGGCTTCGACTGCGCCGAGACGCAGCACGCCTTCGCCCGGCGGGAGTCCGGCGACCTCGGTGTTCTGCAGGGCGCGGCGCTCGGCGGCGCTCATCCGCGCCTGGGGCCGCTCCCATTGGCCGGAGTCGGTGGCGGTGAGGCGCAGGTCGGGCGCGGCCCGCGCCAGAGTGCGGGAGAGGTGGCCGTCGCCGGCGGCGACTTCGACCACGGTGCGGGCGCCCGTCTCGCGAATACGGCGGGCCAGCCCGCGCAGGAAGGACGGCGTCGGGATCAGGTAGATGGGGCCGAAGGGCCCGAACTCGCAGATGCGCTCGAGCTCGCCGCGACGCAGCTTCGAGACCGCGCGATCGAAGGCCGCCGCCGCGGGCAGCCGCCGCTCGCCACGGGAGGTCCACAGCAGCCGGATGACGGCCTCGACCCGGGGCACCGCCTTGCGCATGGCGCCGACGCTAGCAGCTTCGGTGCTGGTGGTGCGGCTACGGCCCCACCGCGGCGAGCAGGCACCGAGAGCCGGGCATGCCTTCGGAAAAAAAATTTTTTTTCTCAGGGGTCGCGGACTTGGTCCGCGGCTTTGTGGAGGCCGGGTATACGCGAAGAGGGGCGGGGGCGCTTACTTGGCCGGAT
>JANXXR010000555.1 GCA_025350525.1 Deltaproteobacteria bacterium | reverse complement strand
GACCAGAGCGCGGCCCCGGCGCTGAGGGCGCGCGCCAAAGCCAGCGCCAGGAGCGGTGGCCAGAGCCGCCGCACCTAGCGGCTCATCGAGTCGAGGAACTCCTTGTTCGACTTGGTGCCCTTGAGCTTCGAGAGCAAGAACTCCATCGAGTCGATGGTGTTGAGCGGATGCAGGAGCTGGCGCAGGATCCAGACGCGGTTGAGCTGCTTGTCGTCCATGAGCAGCTCCTCTTTGCGGGTGCCGGAGCGGTTGATGTCGAGGCAGGGGAAGATGCGCTTCTCCATCAGCTTGCGGTCGAGGACGATCTCGGAGTTGCCCGTGCCCTTGAACTCCTCGAAGATCACCTCGTCCATGCGCGAGCCGGTGTCCACCAGCGCGGTGCCGATGATGGTCAGCGAGCCGCCCTCTTCGACATTGCGGGCCGCGCCGAAGAAGCGCTTGGGCTTGTGGAGGGCGTTGGAGTCCACGCCGCCGGAGAGGATCTTTCCCGAGGGCGGCACCGTCGAGTTGTAAGCGCGGGCGAGGCGGGTGATCGAGTCGAGCAGGATGACCACGTCGCGCCCGCACTCGACCAGCCGCTTGGCCTGCTCGATGACCATCTCGGCCACCTGCACGTGCCGCGTGGCCGGCTCGTCGAAAGTCGACGAGACCACCTGGCCCTTCACCGTCCGCAGCATGTCGGTGACTTCCTCGGGCCGCTCGTCGATGAGCAGCACGATGAGGAAGGCGTCGGGGTGGTTGGCGGAGATGGCGTGGGCGAGATCCTGCAGGAGCACCGTCTTGCCGGCGCGGGGCGGCGCGACGATCAGGCAACGCTGCCCAAACCCAATCGGGTTGAGCAGGTTGATGATGCGCGTGCTCATGTCGGTGTTCTTGTGCTCGAGGTTGATGGCCCGCGTGGGGTAGAGCGCGGTGACGTTGTCGAAGAGCAGCAGCTGCTTGCCCTCGACCGGCTCCTGGAAGTTGATCGAGTCGACTTTGAGCAGGGCGAAGTAGCGCTCGCTGTCCTTGGGCTGGCGGATC
Organism: Deltaproteobacteria bacterium; assembly: GCA_025350525.1. Lineage (GTDB taxonomy): Bacteria > Myxococcota > Myxococcia > Myxococcales > 40CM-4-68-19 > 40CM-4-68-19. The sequence continues at coordinate 2,888 of JANXXR010000555.1, read as the reverse complement.
TGCCCTTTCATCATGTCGCCGGTGCGCAGGTTGAAGCGGCGGATCTGCGAGGGCGAGACGTAGATGTCGTCGGGGCCCGGCGCGAAGGAGAAGTCGGCGCTGCGCAGGAAGCCGAAGCCGTCGGGCAGGACCTCGAGCACGCCCTCGGCGTGGATGGGCGTGTCGCTCTTCTGCGCGGTCAGGATGTGAAAGATCAGCTCCTGCTTGCGCAGCGCGCCGGGCGCTTCGATGTTGAGCTCCCGGGCCAGCTTGGCGAGGGCCAGGATCTTCATTTCCTTCAGCTCGGAGAGATTCATTCGACTCTGGGGTGGGGGAGCGCTGCTCGCGGGACCGCGGCGCAGTGGCGGGGACAGGAGGAGCGGCGCGGCCGCGATCGTGTCCCCAGTGGATGGGAGAAGCGCGCGGAATGTAGCGGCACCGCGGCGGGCGGTCAACCGGTTTCCGGGACGCCATGGCGCGGGCCCTTGCGTTATGGTCGCGCCGCATGGACGCGCCTGCCCGCGCCGAAGAGCTGCGCCAGCTGCTTCGCGACGCCAGCCACCGCTACTACGTCCTCGACGCGCCGACCCTGAGCGACGCCGAGTACGACCGCCTCTTCCGCGAGCTGGAGGCGCTGGAGGCCGCGCACCCCGAGCTGGCGACGCCCGACTCGCCGACCCGGCGCGTGGGCGCCGCGCCCAGCGACAAGTTCGCCAAGGTCACCCACCTGCGCCAGATGATGTCGCTCGCCAACGCCATGAGTGAGGAGGAGCTGGCCGAGTTCGACGCCCGCGTCCACAAGCTCCTGGGCGAGGAGAAGGTCCGCTACGTGATGGAGCCCAAGCTCGACGGGCTGGCGGTGACGCTCACCTGGCGGCAGGGAAAATTCGTGCAGGGGGCGACGCGGGGCGACGGGCTCATCGGCGAGGACGTCACGCAAAATCTACGTACTATAAAAATGATCCCGCTGCAGCTGGCTGGCGCGCCGCCGGAGCTGTTCGAGGCGCGCGGCGAGGTCTTCATCAACAAGCGCGACTTCGTCAAGATGAACGAGGAGCGCGAGAAGGCCGGCGAGCCCACCTTCGTCAACCCGCGCAACTGCGCCGCGGGCAGCCTGCGGCAGCTCGATCCGCGCATGACCGCGCAGCGGCCGCTCAGCATCTACTTCTACGAGGTGGGCGAAGGGCAGGAGTTCACCACCCACTGGGAGAAGCTGGCCCGGCTGCGCGAGTATGGGCTGCGGACCAACCCCGAGAACGAGCTGCTCGAGTCGCTGGACGCGGTCAAGGACAAGTACCGCCGCCTGCTGGAGAAGCGGCACGCGCTGCCCTACGAGATCGACGGCACCGTCGTCAAAGTCGACAGCGAGGACCAGCGCCGCCGCCTGGGCGCCGTCTCGCGAACTCCGCGCTGGGCCATCGCCTGGAAGTTCGCCGCCGAGGAAGAAGCGACCACCGTCCTGGACATCCAGGTCTCGGTGGGCCGCACCGGCGCGCTGACGCCGGTGGCCTTCTTGAAGCCGGTCCACGTCGGCGGGGTCACCGTCAGCCGCGCCACCTTGCACAACGAGGACGAGCTGCGCCGCAAGGACGTGCGGGTCGGCGACCGGGTCTTCCTGCGCCGCGCCGGCGACGTCATCCCCGAGATCGTGCGCGTCATCGTCGAAGAGCGGCCGCCCGAGGGGCGCGCCGAGTTCCAGATGCCGCGCACCTGCCCGGTCTGCGGCGCTGCCGTGGTCCGCGAGCCCGACGAGTCGGTCACCCGCTGCACCAACCTCTCCTGTCCCGCGCAGCTGGTGGGCCGGCTGCGCCACTTCGCCTCGCGGCTGGCGATGGACATCAGCGGGCTCGGCGAGGAGACCTGCGCGCGCCTGGTGCAGGAGGGCCTGGTGAAGACGCCGGCGGATCTCTACGCGCTCTCGCGCGAGCAGTGGCTCTCCCTCGAGCGGATGGGCGACAAGTCCGCCGACAACCTGCTCGCTGCGCTCGAGGCTTCCAAGCGCACTTCGCTCAAGCGCTTCCTCTACGCGCTCGGCATCCGCATGGTGGGCGAGGCCACGGCGCTGGCGGTGGCGCGGCGCTTTGGAAAGGTCCAGGCCGTCCTCGACGCCTCGCTCGACGATCTGCAGGCGGTGCGCGACGTGGGCCCGGAGGTCGCGCGGCACATCTGGACCTTTGTGCAGAACGCGGAGAACCGCGCCGCCATCGATCGGCTGCTCCAGGCGGGCGTCGCTCCCGAGGCCGAAGCGGCGGCTGCGACCGCGGGCGTCTTCGCCGGAAAGACCGTGGTCCTGACCGGAACGCTGACGGGCTCGACGCGCGAGGAGGCCAAGGCGGAGGTCGAGCGCCGCGGCGGGCGGGTGGCGGGCTCGGTCAGCCGCAAGACCGACCTGGTGGTCGCCGGCGCGGACTCCGGCAGCAAGCTGAAGAAGGCGCAGGAGCTGGGGGTCCGCGTGGTGGACGAGCAGGGCTTCCGGGAGCTGCTCAAGTGACCCGCGCCGAGCTGGTGATCTCGGGCCTCGTGCAGGGCGTCTTCTTCCGGGCCAGCGCGCAGGCCGAGGCGCTGCGGCTCGGACTCGTCGGCGAGGTGCGCAACCTGCCCGACGGAGCCGTAGCGGCCGTGGTCGAAGGGGCGCAGGAGCAAGTAGAAGCCTTCGTCGCCTGGTGCAGGCGCGGGCCCGAGGCAGCGCGGGTCGACGAAGTGGAGGTCCGCTGGACGCCGCCCCGCGGAGGTTTCCGTTCCTTCCGCATTACCCGCTGAGAATTGCTTGGTATTCGAGCTTGCTCGCACGAAGGGCTTCCAAGCCTGCCCGGGGCAGGGTATGATGCGGCGACCCTCACGTCTGCTCAGGTCGAGGTATTTCGCCGGTGGCCGACACGTCCCGCATGAAGCCCGATTTTGCCGTCTAC
>JANXXR010000418.1 GCA_025350525.1 Deltaproteobacteria bacterium | reverse complement strand
CGGTCGGCGGGGCCGAGGACAAGGTCGGCAAGATCCTCGAGAACTTCAACGAGCAGAAGGAGCTCGTGAAGCTCGTCTTCGGCGAGAAGATCTCGCGCCTCAAGAAGGGCGACGAGCTGCCCCCGGGCGTCATCAAGATGGTCAAGGTGTATGTCGCCATCAAGCGCAAGCTGGCCGTCGGCGACAAGATGGCCGGCCGCCACGGCAACAAGGGCGTCGTCTCGCGCGTGCTCTCCGAGGAGGACATGCCGTACCTCGAGAACGGCAAGTGCGTGGACCTGGTGCTCAACCCGCTGGGCGTGCCGTCGCGCATGAACATCGGCCAGATCCTCGAGACCCACCTGGGCTGGGCGGCCCGCGGCCTGGGCGAGCAGATCCAGAAGATGATCGACGAGAAGGCCAGCCCCGAAGCGGTGCGGCGCGACCTCAAGAAGATCTACGACAGCAAGGAGATGGCCGACCTCTTCGACGGCCTCGCCGACAAGGAAGTCCTCAAGCTGGCGCAGAAGCTGGTCAAGGGCGTGCACTTCGCCTCGCCGGTGTTCGACGGCGCGCGCGAGGTGGAGATCCTCGAGAAGCTGGAGCACGCCGAGCTTCCCCGCAGCGGCCAGATGATCCTCTTCGACGGCCGCACCGGCGAAGCCTTCGACCAGGACGTCACGGTGGGCATCATGTACATGCTCAAGCTCCACCACTTGGTCGACGAGAAGATCCACGCGCGCAGCATCGGGCCGTACTCGCTCGTCACCCAGCAACCGCTGGGAGGCAAGGCGCAGTTCGGCGGGCAGCGGCTCGGAGAGATGGAAGTCTGGGCGATGGAGGCCTATGGCGCGGCCTACTCGCTGCAGGAGTTCCTCACCGTCAAGTCCGACGACGTGGTCGGCCGCACCCGGATGTACGAGAGCATCGTCAAGGGCGAGTACGCGCTGGAGTCCGGCCTGCCGGAGAGCTTCAACGTGCTCATCAAGGAGCTGCAGTCGCTGGGGCTCGACGTGGAGCTGATGGAGAAGGCTCCCGAGCTGGCGGTCAATGAGCCGCCCAAGAAGCCGGTGGCGGCGGCATGAGGCGGACTCGGGCTTCGGGCTTCGGGCTTCAGGAAGAGTTGCAGGGCGGCGCGGTGCACATGGACTGCTTGGAGGCGATCAAGTGAAGGACATTTTCAATTTTTTCGAGAAGCCGAAGGATCCGCTTTCGTTCAACGCGATCCGCATTTCGCTCGCGAGCCCGGAGAAGATTCGCAACTGGTCGCATGGAGAGGTGAAGAAGCCGGAGACCATCAACTACCGCACCTTCAAGCCGGAGCGCGACGGGCTCTTCTGCGCCAAGATCTTCGGGCCGGTGAAGGACTACGAGTGCAACTGCGGCAAGTACAAGCGCATGAAGCACCGGGGCGTGGTCTGCGAGAAGTGCGGCGTCGAGGTCATCCAGTCCAAAGTCCGCCGCGAGCGGCTGGGCCACATCAACCTGGCCACGCCGGTGGCGCACATCTGGTTCTTGAAGAGCCTGCCGTCGCGCATCGGCAACCTGCTCGACATCACGCTCAAGGACCTGGAGAAGGTCCTCTACTGCGAGTCGTACGTGGTCATCGACCCCAAGGAGAGCCCCTTCGTCCGCGGAGAGCTGCTCTCCGAGGAGAAGATGCACAAGGCCTTCGAGGAGCTCGGTGAAGAGAGCTTCACCGCTGGTATGGGCGGCGAGGCCGTGGTCCAGCTGCTCAAGGCCATCGACGTGGTGGTCCTCTCCGACCAGCTCCGCAAGGAGATGAAGGAGGCGACCAGCGACGCCAAGCGCAAGAAGCTGGCGAAGCGCCTCAAGGTGGTGGACAGCTTCCGCGAGAGCGGCAACAGCCCGCAGTGGATGATGCTCGACGTCATCCCGGTCATCCCGCCCGACCTGCGCCCGCTGGTGCCCCTCGACGGCGGCCGCTTCGCGACCTCTGACCTGAACGACCTCTACCGCCGCGTCATCAACCGCAACAACCGCCTGAAGCGCCTCCAGGAGCTCAACGCTCCGGAGATCATCATTCGCAACGAGAAGCGCATGCTGCAGGAGGCGGTGGACGCGCTCTTCGACAACGGCCGGCGCGGCAAGACCATCACCGGCCCCAACAAGCGGCCGCTCAAGTCCTTGAGCGACATGCTCAAGGGCAAGCAGGGCCGGTTCCGCCAGAACCTGCTCGGCAAGCGCGTGGACTATTCGGGCCGCTCCGTGATCGTGGTCGGACCCGAGCTCAAGCTGCACCAGTGCGGCCTGCCCAAGATCATGGCGCTCGAGCTCTTCAAGCCCTTCATCTACAACAAGCTCGAGGAGCGCGGGCACGTCACCACCATCAAGTCGGCGAAGAAGATGGTGGAGAAGGAGCGTCCCGAGGTGTGGGACATCCTCGAAGAGGTGATCCGCGAGCATCCGGTGCTCTTGAACCGCGCCCCGACGCTGCACCGCCTCGGCATCCAGGCCTTCGAGCCGGTGCTGATCGAGGGCAAGGCCATCCAGCTGCACCCGCTGGTCTGCTCGGCCTTCAACGCCGACTTCGACGGCGATCAGATGGCGGTGCACGTGCCGCTCTCG
>JANXXR010000525.1 GCA_025350525.1 Deltaproteobacteria bacterium | reverse complement strand
CGCCGCTGCTGGAAGTCGCTGACGTCGATGATGCCGAGGCCGTTGCCCGCCGCCGTGCCGCCGACGCCGAACATGGTGACGTAGGCGGTGTTGCCGTCCTTGCTGAACTCGCTGTCGTGAAGCCGCGGCAGCGGCAGCTCGGTGGACTTGAAGGTGTAGAGGCCGCCGGGGATCTCGGCCGGGTTCGCCGGGTCGGTGACGTCCACCGCCACGATGCTCGGCGTGTTCTGCAGAGGCGTGATGTAATAGGTCTTGCCGTCGGGCGCCCACTGGCCGGTGTGGCCCAGGCTGCCCGGCAGGTGCACGGGGTTGGCGAGCGTCGTCGAGACGGGGTTCTTGCAGTCGCCGGAGATGTCGTAGACGGAGAAGCCGTCGCCCGGCGAGGTGTTGTTCAACGGTCGCTGGTCGCCGGCCAAAAGCTGCCGCGCCGGGTTGACCTTGAGCGACTCCCACGGATCGATCATCGACGGCTCGTTGAGCCAAGTGGTCGGCACCGGATGCGTCGGGTCACTCACGTCCATGACCACCGAGCCCGGATGGGTCTCGGTGGTGCTTCCCGCCGCGCCGTTGTGGCGCTGGTCGAAGTAGGCGCAGTTCTTCCAGGCGGTGAGCTGCCAGCTCGCGCCTTCGCCCTGGTACTGGCCGACCAGGTCGGTGTTGCACTTGAAGCCCTGGAAGGTGGCGCCGGCCCGCTCTGCCGCCGTGGTCTCGCCAGACATTCCGCTCTCGGGCCTGTCGCCGCTGGGCCGGCAGGTCGCTGACGGCATCGCGGCGTTCGCTGCAACAGAAGTGATCAGCGCCATCAGGGCGACGGTCAGGCCCGCATTTTTCAACTTCGTCATGGTGACTCCGCTGCTGGGTGCGTCGGATCGGGAAGGGAGGCGCGCCAACGCGGCTGATATTTTATCGAGGCGCGTCGCTCTTGTCGCGTAGGGTGGAACGCGTTTCAAGTCAGGGTGCGTCAAGCGTGCTTCGAGGGAAGTAGATCCACCGAGAGTGTGTCGAAGCTTTTCGTTCAGAGCGCGGCGAGGAAGGCGAGCAGGGCGGCGCGGTCGGCTGCGGAGAGCCCGTCGAAGCCGCTGCGCGCCGCCGCGCCCTGTCCGTCGTGCGCGCCGATGGCCTCGGTCACCGTGCTGGTCCTGCCGTCGTGCAGGAGGGTCCCGTGCACGGAGAGGCCCCAGAGCGGCTGGGTGCGAAGCTCGCGCGGCTGCGCGTCCCCCTGCGCGATGCCGTCGCCGAGCGCGCCCATGTCGTGGAGGAGGAAGTCCGAATAAGGATGGAAGGCGACCCGGTCGAGGGCAGGGTTCGCATTGGGACCGGTCACCAGCAAGGGCAGGTGGCAGGCGGCGCAGCCCACGGTGGCGAACAGCACCTGGCCGCGGAGCGCGTCGCCGGCCAGCACCGGCGCGGGTGGAGGGCCGAGGAAGCGGCCGAAGTCGGCGAACTGCTGCACGCGCTGGCCGCCGGGGTCGTTGACGTCGGGCCGCGGGTTGTAAGCGAGCGCGCCGCAATTTCCGCCGGGGCAGACTTCGTTGGGGAACTGAGGGCTGGTGATGCCCATCTCGTTGAGCGCGGCGTCGCCGGTGAACTCGAGCAGCGTGGCGAAGGCCGCCTTCCAGCCAAACCTGCCCACGGCCGTTTGGCCGCTCGCCGCATCGACGACGGCGCTGACCCGCCCCGCGGAGCCGGGGGAGGCGGTCGCCTGCACGCGGGCGATGGCGCGGAAGCTGGAGTCGGGCGTCGCATCGACGAGTCCGAGGCCGAAGACGGGCTGCGTGCGCCGCTTGGCCACCACGTTGGCCTGGGCGGGCACGGTCTCGCCGGCGAAGGTGAAGCCGGGCACGGCGCCGATGCCGTGGTCGTGCAGCAGCGGCCCGCCCAATGAAGTGAGCGGATCGAAGCTGCCGTCCGGGTTGCGGCGGCCGAAGCGCGTCTCGAGGCGATTGTTGGTCCCGCCCACCGCCGGCGGCGCGTCGTGGCAGGAGGCGCAGAAGGTTTCGTTGAAGACTGGGCCGAGCCCGGTGGCGGCGGTCTCGTCGTGGGTGAAGGCGTTGCGGCCCTCGACGAACCGCGCCTGATCGGAGGCCGAGAGCCCGGGGAGCGGAGCCCCGTAGGCGCCGCCGGCCAGGTCGATCCGGGCTGCCTGACCGGCCAGATCGGTGAGCGGCGCGGGAGCGGCAGGTGCGCCCCGGCCGCAGCCGGAGAGGGCGGCCAGGAGCGCCGCGGCGAGCAGGTGGAAGAGCGGCTTCATGCGTATCCGGGTTCGACGGTCGCGCACTCTTGCGCGTCGGCCGGGCTCGACGCAACCGCGCGTTGACGCGCCTTCGGCCCGCGTGCGATTGCTCGCGGGGACCAAGGGGCGCCGTGCACACTATTTCCAGCGAGAAGTCACCGACGCGTTTCCGCCTCGACGCGCGAGTCGTGATCCTCGCCGCCGTCATCGCCGGCATCTGCGCCATCTTCTGGCTGGGCTCGCGCTACCCTTCGCTGCAGAGCAAGGCCGGCGCCGATCCCGACGAAGCGCTCTCGACCCCGCTCGGCTTCGAGGCCCACTTTCCCGAGCCGCGCGCCGACGAAAAAGGAAAGCGCATCCTCTGGGTGGCCGCCGAGTGGGCCATCACCAACAAGCAGGGAATGACCTTCGGCCTCCTGCTCGCGGCCGCCTTCCTCACGCTGATTCCACTCCTGCCGCGGCCCCGCGGCGGAAAGTTCGCGGGCTCGCTGCAGGGGATGCTCATCGGCGCGCCGCTGGGCGTCTGCGTGAACTGCGCCGCGCCCATCGGCCAGGCGATGCTGCGGGCGGGCAGCCGCGTCGAGGTGGCGCTGGCCACCATGTTCGCCTCGCCCAGCTTCAACGTGATCGTGCTCGGCATGCTGCTCACGCTCTTTCCCTGGTACCTGGCTGCGCTCAAGGTCGCGACCAGCCTGATCATGGCGCTGGTGGTGGTGCCGCAGCTCTCGCGGCTGGCCGAGCGGCCCGGCTGGCGGCATGCGGTCCGCGCCGCGCCGCAGCCTCCGGGCTTGCGCATCTTCCAGTGGCTGGAGTCGGCGTTCGGCCAGCTCTCCGACGCGCTCCTCACTCCTGCCGGCGATGCTCCCAAGGGCGCTCTGCACGCGCTCGGCTGGGTGGTCCTGCGCTACGCCAAGAACCTCTGGACGGTGATCCGCCTCTCGCTCCCGCTCATGGCGCTGGCGGGGCTCTTCGGCGCGGCGCTGGTCGAGCTGTTGCCCTGGTCGGGCGTGGCGCGCATCGCGCAGGTGGACGGCTTCTGGCCCAACGCCCTGGTGCTCTTCGCGGTCGCGCTCTTCGGCACGCTGCTCCCGGTGCCCATCGCCTTCGACGTGGTCATCTGCGCGGTGCTCTGGAACGCGGGCGTGCCCATGTACGTGGTGGCGACGCTGCTGGTGACGCTGGCGCTCTACAGCGTCTATGCGGGCAGCCTGATCGGCACCACGCTCTCGTGGCGGATCGCGGCGCTGGCGGGCGCGGCGGTGCTCCTGCTCGGCGTGGTCGCGGGCGCGGCGGCGCACCTGGTCTTTCGCTGGCAGGACCTGAGCACCGTCCACCAGGCGGCGTCGCTGCTCGAGACGCTGCCCGCGCCGAGGCCGCAGCCACAGGTCCTGCCGGCGGGGCGCAGCGCCGCGGATCTGCGCGGGCTCGCGCCGGTCTTGCCGAAGGCGACGCGCGTCTGGGCGGCGAACGATCTCGAGCTGCTGCGCGCCCCCTTCCTTCCGCCCTCGGCAAAGCCGGGCCCGAGGCCCTTCACCCGCGTCGAGGGCGTCAGCGCCGGCTTTGAGCGGCTGCCGCTGCCGCGCCCGTACCAGCTGATGCAGTCGGGGCCCATGCACCAGGGCGGCATCGCCGCAGGCGACGTCAACGGCGACGGCTGGCCCGACGTGGTGGTGGGCACCAACTTCGGCGTCTTCCTCTACCTCAACCTCGGCGGCCGCTTCGCGCTGCAGGAAGTGCGCTTTCCCGCCATGCGCGACTGGATCATCACCGTGGTGGCGCTGGTGGACCTCGACGGCGACGGCGCGCCCGACCTCTTCTTCTGCGGCTGGAGGCATGGCTGCCACGTGCTCTACAACCGCGGCGGCGAGTTCTCGGGCGACGCCCACGTCGAATTGCCCGGCGGCGACGAGACCGCCGTCACCGCCGTGGCCTTCGCCGACGTCGATCGCGATGGCAGGCTCGACATCGTCACCGGCGCCAGCACTTCGGGGCCGCGCTTCTTCTATCCGTCTCCGGCGGTGAACCGGCTCTGGCACAACCGCGGCGGCGGCAAGTTCGAGCCCGAGGCGCTGCCGGGCCCCGAGGGCGACACGCTGACGCTGCTCTTCGCCGACCTGAACGGCGACGGCTGGCCCGACCTCTACGTCGGCAACGACTTCGACGAGCCCGACCGCGTCTTCCTCAACGACAAGGGCAAGCTGCGCCCGGTGAAGGCAGCGGACGGTCCCTTCGCGCGGTCCACCAACACCACGATGTCGGCGGACACCGCCGATCTCGACAACGACGGCCGCGACGAGCTCTACCTGGGCCAGATCGCCATGGGCACGGTCAGTCAGATGGCCCAGCGCCTGGCCGCGCCGGTGGGAAGCTGCGAGATCTATCCCGACCTCGCCGAGCGCTCGCGCTGCGATCTGGCCGCCCGCTTCCAATTGGCGTCGATCTCCGCCTGGAACCTGAACAGCCTCGATCCCTGCCTCAAGCTGGACGACAAGACCCAGCAGCGCGATTGCGTGGTCATTTCCCACCATTGGTTCCGCATACTCGCGCGCTTGCCTTCCCTGGGGGCGGACAAGGCCAAGATCATGGCCGAGTGCGCGAAGATCCCCGCCGACTTCACCACCATGCGCGACGTCTGCGCGACCCTGGCGCTGAGCGAGATGGATCACGAGCAGTCGGACGTGAACTATCCGGAGGAGATGCAGCAGGTGAAGCACACCAACCTGCTCTATACGCCCGAAGGCTCCGGCTTCCGCGAGGTGACCGCCCAATGGAACGCGGGCTTTGGCGGCTGGACCTGGAACGCGAAGTTCGCCGACCT
>JANXXR010000486.1 GCA_025350525.1 Deltaproteobacteria bacterium | reverse complement strand
ATCGCGCAGCAGGCATCGGAACTGGGCATCGTGGTCAGCGACGGCGAGGTCGCCGACGCCATCGCGAAGAACCCCCAGTTCCAGCAGGACGGCAAGTTCGACTTCGACTACTACAAGCGCCTGGTCGAGAACGGCTACGGCATGAGCATCAACCGCTTCGAGGACGCCTGGCGGCGCGATCTGCTGCGCGCCAAGGTCATCCAGGCGGCCATCGCCGGCGCCAACGTCTCGGACGACGAGCTCAAGTCGTACTTCGTCGCGCAGCACGAGAGCGCGGCCATCACCTATGTGCGGTTCAACGCCTTCATGTTCCGCGACAAGGTGACCGCCACCGACGCCGAGGCGGACGACTACGCCAAGACCCACGCCGACGAGATCCAGAAGAAGTACGACGCCGACCTGGCCACCCGCTTCACCCAGCCTTCGGCGGTGAAGGTCCGGGCCATCACCATCGCGGTACCCAACGGGGCGAGCAGCGACGTCGAGGCGGCGGCGCGGGCGAAGATCGAGGCGGCGCAGAAGGAGGTCAAGGCCGGCAAGGACTTTGCCGAGGTGGCCAAGGCGCAGAGCGAGGATCAGGCCACCAAGGCGAGCGGCGGCGACCTGGGCTTCGTCGCCAAGGGCCAGTCGGCGTACGGCAAGACGCTGGAGGAAGAGGCCGGGAAGCTGAAGGCGGGCCAGCTGTCGGGCGTCTTCAAGGACCGGTCGGGCTTCCACCTGCTCAAGGCCGAGGAGGAGCGGGCCGCCCGCGCGCAGCCGCTCGACGAGGTCAAGAAGCAGATCGCCAAGGAGCTGGTGCAGGCCGACAAGTCCCGGGCGGCCGCCAAGCAGCGCGCCGACGAGACGCTCGCGCAGCTGCGCACCGGCAAGGAGCTGAAGGACCTCTTCGCTCCCAAGAAGGCCGACGCGGGGCAGTTCGACTTTGCCTCGTTCACCACGCCGCAGACGGCGGAGACCGAGCCGTTCCATCCGCAGGGCGGGTTCATCCCGGGCCTCGGGTCGGCGCCAAAGCTGTCGGCCGCGGTCTTCGCGCAGTCGCAGGCGGGGTCGTTGCCGCAGGCGCCGGTCGAGGAAGGCGACACCTGGTACGTCTTCCGGGTCAAGTCGCGGGAGCGGGCCGACGTCTCGAAGTTCGACGCCGCGGAGAAGAAGACCCTCGAGGACCGGCTGGTCGGGCAGAAGCAGGGCGAGCTGTACCAGAAGTGGATCGAGGCGCTGCGCAAGCGGGCCAGGATCGTCGAGAACGAGCAGGTGCTGTCGTACGAGACGGGGACGGGGCGGGAGCAGTACACGCCGGACGATTTTTGAGAGCTCTCACATGACCGAACTGGCCGAGTGTGTCGTCAAGGATGTCGAAGGGCGCGATGTTCGCGTCGGCGACCTGTGGCGCGACGGCCCGGTGGTGCTGGTGTTCGTCCGCCACTTCGGTTGATTGCATTGCCGCGAGCAAGTGGCCGAGTTGCGGCCGCACGTCGATGAGATGCTGAAGCGCGGTGCGCGCCTGGTGGTGATCGGCAACGGCTGGCCCGCGATGGCCAAGGCCTTCGCCGCCCGCGCCGGCCTGCCCGACTCGGTGACGCTGCTGACCGACTCCACCCGCCAGAGCTACCTGGCGGCGGGCCTCAAGCGCGGCGTCTTGATGACGCTCGGTCCGCGCGGCTGGCTGGCCGCCGTCCGCACCTGGAAGAAGGGCTTCCGGCAAGGCCGCACCGCCGGCGATGCCTGGCAACAGGGCGGCGCGGTGGTGGTGGCCAAGGGCGGACAGGTGCTCTACCGCCACCTCAGCACCGGCCCGAGCGACCAGGCGGATCCCCGGACGCTGGTCTCGTCCCTGCCCAGCGCAGCCTAGATTTTCCGCACCTTGACGCCCGCCCGGGCATCAATGACCTTCGTGCGCCGCAAGATGAATCCAAGTTCAAAATCTGCAAGCCGCGTTCGCCCGTTGCGGGAGCGCCTCAGGGAAGAGACCGGGCGGGCCATCTCCGCCGCCGCCGAGCAGGTCTTCGCCGAGAAGGGCCTCCACCTGGCGCGGATGGAGGAGATCGCCGCGCTGGCCGGCGTCTCGGTGGGCACCGTCTACAACCACTTCGAGGACCGCCAGGCCCTCCTCGCCGAGCTCTTGGAGAGCCGCCGCAAGGAGC
>JANXXR010000440.1 GCA_025350525.1 Deltaproteobacteria bacterium | reverse complement strand
CATCGAGAACGGGGCCAACGCCAACGTCCAGCTCGACGAGATCGATCCGCTCGAGGAGTTGTCGCTCGGGCTGGTGCGGCCGGGGCGGCCCTATGAGCTGCACGTGCTGGTGCATCCGGGCAGCTTCCAGGCCGGGCTCTCGCCCGAGATCGAGATCAACTCGCTGGAAGGCGGCGGGCTCGGCGCCGTCTATCATTCGGGGCGGCTTCTGGTCGGGGAGGACCGGCTGCAGCTGGGCGGGCGGCTCGCCGGCGCGCTTCGCCAGAAGCTCGACAACACCGGCTCGCGCTTCACCTTCACCCGCGCGGTGGGCGAGGCGACCTACGAAGCGCCGCCCATCGCCGGAGTGGTGCGGCCCTCGCTGCGGGGACGGGCCGCTCGCTCCAACCGCCAGCGGTCCGACCTGCGGCTCGAGAGCTTCCAGTTCGCGACGATCGAGGGCGCGGCGCAGATGCTCTTCGTGCCCCTCTCGCAGCTGCGTGCCTGGGTGGGCGCCGGCCTGGAGCGACGGCTGCTCTTCGCGCTGGAGCCGGTGGCGGGCGGGACGGTGCCGCCCATGATCACCAACCTCGCCCACACGCGGGCCTTCAGCGAGGTGGGCGTCGAGGTGGTCTTCGACCCGGAGGTGCTGCGTCGCGACCGCCACCACCAGCTCTCGGCCGACGCGCGGATCTATTCGGCGCCGCATCCCGGGACCGACGGCGCGCTGCACCTCTCGGCGCAGTGGCAGAAGCTCTTTTCCTCCGGCTGGAACGAGCTGTGGATCTCGGCGCTGGGGTTCTCGCGCACCGGCTTCGTGGCCTTTCCGGAGGAGCAGTCGATCGGCGGCGACGCCCTGCGCGGGCCCTTCGGCGGCGAGTACACGCGCCGGCTGCTCGCCTTCCAGGCCGAGCTTCGCTACTCGCTCTTGCGCGACGTCTTCAAGCTGGGCGTCTTCCACAACCTGGTCGGCTACGGAAGCATCGACCGGCTGACGCAGGCGGAGAAGCCGGCGCTGGCCAACTCGTTCGGGTTGGGGGTGCACGCGCTGCTCATCGATTCGTTCGCGCTCGACGCGTACTTCGGCGTCGGCTACGCGACCGGGGCCAAGTTCGACCGCGGCGCCGCCCTGTCGATCCGCCAGGCCTTCTAAAGATCAAAGCGCAACACGGAGGCACGGAGAGCACGGAGAAAAGATCAGGGTTGGATCCGAGCCTACGCGCCACCTCGGCGGTAGCACCGGCACCCCAAAAAAACCTCCGTGCCCTCCGCGCCTCTGTGGTGCGCTTTGGCTTTTTCTAGCGCTGGAGCGCGGAGGAGAGTTCGCGGGCCTTGGCCTGGATGAGCCGCGTGTTGCGCGGCCCCATCCGCAGCAGGTGCTTCTCGATCGGCCCCAGCGCCTCCAGCTCCGGGACGGCGAACTTGTACACCGCCCCCTTGGGGACGATCTGCAGCGGCCCCTCCACCACCGGCGCGTCGATCAGCCGCTGCAGCGCCTTCTGCGCCACCTCGTCGAGCTTCCGGTCGGGATAGCCGAGCTTGTGGTACGTCGCCTCCAGGAGCGGGTGCAGCGCGCGCACCGCCGCCGCCAAGGCCTGCGCGTCCACCGAGGACACCACCTCGGCGAAGAGGTCGTACCGCTGGTAGCTGCGCGGATCGATCTGCTCGTTGCCCTCCCGGCCGGCGGCGAGGAACTTCTTCTCGGGCGCGAGGAAGGTGAGCTGCTTGCGCGGGCTCACTCCCTCGGCGAGGTTGTCGGCGACCACCGTCCAGCGGTCGAGCAGGTCGTGTTCCAGGAGCCACTTCTGCAGCTCCTTGCGCGGCGAGACGGCGGCCAGCGCGACGCGGACCTGCGCGTCGGATTCCGCGGGAGGCGGCAGCGGCACGTCGGCGATCCGCGGCGGCGCCTGCTGCGGGGGAGGAGGAGGCGGCGGCGGCGGCGCTGGAGGAGCGGGGCGCAGCAGGTACCAGGCGGCAGCTGCGGCAAGGGCCAGCGCGACCAGGACTCCGATGATCTTCGCCATTTTCGTACAACAGCACCCCGCGCGCTGCATTTCAAACTTCAGCGCAGCTCGATGCCCCCCGAGGCCTGCAGCCGCAGCAGGCGGGCGCGGGCGTCCTTGAGCTCGGGCAGGTTTTCGTCGGCTTTCGACCAGGCGTCGAGGAAGCGGCGGGTGGCCTCGAGCGCCAGCTTGCTTTGGCCGGTGCGCTCGTAGAGCGCCCCCAGCTGGTGATCGCTGCGGGCGCGCAAAAGGCCGCCGTAGCCGAAGGCAGGCGCGATCACTCCCGGGAACGAGGCCTGCGCTCGCCGCAGCGCCTCGATGGCCTTCTTGTCCTTGCCCGCCTTCTGCCAGGCGTCGGCCAGCAGGTAGTAGAGGAAGTCGTGGTACGGCGACTTGTCCGAGAGCCCCTCGATGCCGTCGGCCGCCGCCGCGAAGTCCCCCTCGGCGCGGCTCTTCATCACCGCCACCGACTTGTCCGCCAGCGGATCGCCCACCGCGTGCAGCACCCGGCTGTACTCGGGGATGTCGCCGAGCAGCGGATAGAGGAAGGCAAACATGGTCTCGGGCACGCCCCGCGCCGCCGCTTCGTGGGCGATGCGCCGGGCCGACTCGGCGTCGCGCCGGTAGAGGAAGCGCAAGAGGCCGTCGCCCGCGAGCGCGATGGCCTCCAGCTCCGGATCAGCGGCCTCCTGCGCATCGGCCGCCGCGGACTCGTAGGCAGAGATCGCCTCGCGCACGCGCCCGCCCTGCACCAGCGCGTCCGCCAGGATCAGGTGCGCCTGCCAGCGGTCGCGCGGCGGGCGTCCTTTGTCGAGCAGCGGTTGCAAGGTGGCCACCGCGGCGGGGACGTCGAACTGCCAGGCGGAGAGCGCGGCCAGGTCGGCGCGGGGCAGCGCGCTCGCGGGGAACTGCTGCGCCGCCTTCTCGAAGGTGGCGCGCGCCTCGGGAAGGCGGCCCAGCGCCGCCTGGGCGCGCCCGAGGTGGCCCCACGCCTCGGCGACGTTGGCGTTCTTCACATACTCGCCGCCGGCGGCCAGCATGGCCTCGCCGTCGCCGAGCAGCTGCTGCGCCCAGAGGGTGTGCTGCCAGGCGCGCTCCATCGCCGGGTCGAGCTGGAGCGCGGCCCGGAAGTAAGGCAAAGAATACTTGATATACCCTGCGTGGAAGATGACGTCGCCGAGCCCGAACTGGCACTCCTTCTCCGCCGGCCAGCGGTCGATGCACTCCTTGAACGCGTCGTACGCCTCCTGCCCCTTGTCGTGAAGGCTGCCGTGCACGCCGCGCGCGAGCAGCCGCTCCTTCTCGGGCAGCCGCTGCAGGAGTTGCAGGGCGTGGCCGATGGCTTCCTTCCCGCGCACGGCGTCGTGTTGCCACATGAGGGCGTAGGCGAGCCGGTACCAGGCGAGCGCGAAATTCTGGTCGATGGCCAGCGCCGCGCGAAAGTGCACCGCCGCCTGCGCGAACTTGAGCCGGTCGATGGCCTCCTCGCCGCGGAAGAAGAGCTGGTAGGCGGTCAGGTCGCGGGTGGTGACCTCCTCGACCGGCGGCCGCTCGGAAGGTCCGGGATCGCGCAGCGCGCGGCGCGCGGCCTCGGAGAGCTTGTCGATCAGCGACGGGACGCTGGCCTTGCCTTGGCCCTGCTCCTTGAGCGCCAGCACATAGGCGTTGCTGCGCGGGTCGAGGACTTTCAAGTCGATGACGTAGAGCCCGTCGAACTTGCGCAGGGTCGCGAGCAGGAGCGCCTCGGCGCCCGCCTTCTGCGCGATCTCGCGGCCCACCGTCTCGTCGATGCGCACCACCCCGGGCTTTCCCTCCTGGCGGAGCAGGTCGAACATGCGCGAGCGGGTCAGGACCGAGAGCTTCTGCGACTGCTCCAGCGAAGTGATCAGCATGCCGGAGAGGCCGTCGAGGCCTTCGTCGCCGGTCTGGTTGTCGAAGTCGGCCACCGCCACGATTACCTGCGACCCGCGCCGCAGCGCCGCCCACGCCCGCGGCAGCAGCACGGCGAGGAGCAAAGCGAACAAAGCCGCCGCCAGCGCCTTGTTGCGCCGCAGCGTGCGCAGCGCCCGCGAGGCCGGCCCGGGCGGGCGCGCCTGCACGGGCTCTCCGTCGAGGGAGCGCTGCAGGTCCTCGGCCAGTGCCCGCGCGCTCTGGTAGCGGCGCTGCGGATCCTTCTCCAGGCACTTGAGGACGATGCTCTCCACCTCGGGCGGCAGCGCGGGCAAAAGGCGCCGCGGGGGCGCGGGATCCTCGTGGAGCATCTTGTAGAGCGTCTGCAGCTGCGAGCCGGCTTCGAAGGGCGGCCGCCCGGTGAGCGCCTCGTAGAGGGTGGCGCCCAGTCCGTAGACGTCGGTGCGCGCGTCGATGCTCTGGTGCTCGCCCTTGGCCTGCTCGGGCGCCATGTACTGCGGCGTGCCGAGGAGCGCGCCCTGCAGGGTCTCGCCCGGCTGCGAGAGATCGCGGGCCAGCCCGAAGTCGGTGACGAAGGCGCGCAGCGCTCCCGAGGCGTCGCGCTCGATGAGGATGTTGGCGGGTTTCAGGTCGCGGTGCACGAGGCCGAGCTGGTGCGCCGAGTGCACCGCCTCGGCGACGTCGCGGACGACCAGGAGCTTCTGCGGCACCGTCAGGTCCTTGCCGCTCTCGCGCAGCGTCTTGCCGTCGATGAACTGCATGGCGATGTACGGGTCTTCGCCGATGCGGCCCACCTCGTAGACCTTGCAGACGTGGGCGTGATCGACGCGCGCCTGGGCCTGCGCCTCCTGCAGGAAGCGCGTCTCCAGCGCGGGGTCGGCGCCGCGGAGGAACTTGAGCG
>JANXXR010000435.1 GCA_025350525.1 Deltaproteobacteria bacterium | reverse complement strand
CGCCCGGCGCCATGGAGGACGTCTCCCGCGCCGTGGCGACCTTGCCCGGCGTCGTCTCCGACCCCGACCTGCTCGCGACCTTTACCGTGCGGGGCGGCGCCGCCACCGAGACCATCGACTACCTCGACGGCGTGCCGCTCTCGAATCCGTTTCACCTGGGCGGCTTCGCCAGCATCTACAACCCGATGCTGGTCAGCTCGGCGCGCTTCTTCGCCGGCGCGACGCCGCCGCGCTACGAGGCCTCGCTCTCGGGAGCGCTCGACGTCTCCTATGCGACCGGCGAGACCCAGCGGCTGCGCATCGAGGGCGACCTCTCCATGCAGACGGCAAAGGTCGCCGCCCGCCTCCCCACCGGCGTCGAGGGTCTCTCCGTCTCCGCCGCCTTCCGCCGCAGCTTCTTCGAGCTCTACTTCGGCGCCCTGCGCGCCGCGCACGTGATCAGCGCCGACTACGTCGCTCCCGACATCAGCGAATCCTTCGCCCGCGCCTACTGGGACCTGGGCGCGCACAAGCTGACGCTGACTTTTTTGCGCGCCACCGACGGCTTCTCGTTTCTGCTCAAGCCCGGGGAGAAGCCGCTCTTCGGCAACACCTCGGGGCTGCAGCTCTCCAATCTCTTGCAGCTGGGCGCGCTCACCGATCAGGTGGCCCTCGGCCGCGCCGCGCTGACGCTGACTTTTGCGGTCACCCACGACGCCAGCAACACCACCGTCTCGAGCCAGAGCATCGTCGCCCGCGACGTGGCGCAGCTCGACGTGCTGGGCCGCGCCGACCTCTCGCTGCCGCTCGGCGAGACCGGACGCGCCGGCGCCGGCGTGCAGTTCTCGCACCGCCGCTACGACTTCCGCGGCCAGGTCTCCGACCAGCGCGGCGTGGCGCCCTGGGCGGCGTTCCCGTTGGTCGAGACGGGCCAGGGCAACGTCAAGCTCGTAAGCGACGCCCCCACCGACGAGCCCGCCGCCTACGCGGAGCTGGAGCTGCGACCTCTGCCCGCGCTGGCCACCGCGCTGGGCGGCCGCCTGCAAGCGCCTTCGGGATCGCGGTCAAGAGTTTACTCGGCGCGGGCCGCCGCCGCGTGGACCCTGCCGACCCAAGGCGTGCTCAAGGCCGAGGCGGGAGTGGCCACCCAGCTGCCGGCCAACGTGCTCCTGCTCCAGCCGGGCTACGGCAACCCCGATCTGCTGCCCGAGCGATCGCGCCAGCTCCTGGTCGCGCTCGAGCAGCCGCTGCCCATCGGCGCGCTCCTGCGGCTCGAGGCGTTCTCCAAGTGGTTCGACCGCCTCGCCGTCAACCCCGACACCAGCTCGTCAGCGCCCGTCTTCGAGAGCAGCGGCACCGGCAGCGCCCGCGGCATCGATCTGCTGCTGGCGGGCCGCACGCCCCGCTTCTCCTGGGGCGCCTCGGCGGGCCTGCTCTTCGCCGATCGCACCAATCCTCTCGCCGCCGGGCGCGCCACCTATCCGACGGCGTGGGACCAGCGCGTGACCACCGCCGCCAACGTCTCGTACCTGCCCGCCGACCGCTGGATCGTCTCGGTCCGCGCCAGCTTCCACACCGGCCGCCCCTACACTCCCGTCACCGGCTTCACCCGCGACGACCAAGGGCAGCGCTACCTGCCGGTCTTCGGCACAACCAACAGCGCGCGCTATGCTTCGTTCTTCGAAGCTTCGGCCCGCACCGAGCACCGCTTCACGCTGGCCGGCCTCTCCATGGCCTGGTACGCCGAGGTGCTCAACCTCACCAACGCCACCAACATCTTTGCCCTCACCTACGACAGCGGCGATTTCCAGAATGGCGTCCAGCCGTCGAGCGGCAGCTTCAACCACCTGCCCATCCGCCCCTTCCTCGGAGTGCGCGGTGAGTACTGAGGGGCGCATTGCCCTGTGGCGCGCCCGCTTCCGCGCCGGCGTGCGCGTGCGCTTCGAGCAGCTGAGCGGCGCCTCCGAGACGCCCCGGCGGCTGGGCGTCGCGGTCGCGGTGGGCGTCCTCTGCGGGTGCAGCCCCTTCCTCGGTTTCCAGACCTTGATCGCGGTGGGAGCGGCCTTCCTCTTCCGGCTCAACAAGCTGGCGGTGCTCATCGGCCTGCAGATCTCGGTGCCGCCCATCACGCCCCTGGTGGTGCTGGCCAGCCTCGAATTGGGGGAGCTGCTCATCCGCGGGCAGCACATCCCGCTGACGCTGTCGCAGCTGCGCGCCATGCCCGCCAAGGAGCTGATGGCGCGGTTCTTCGTCGATCTCAGCGTGGGCGGGCTGGTCCTCGGGATCGTGCTCGGCCTCGTCTTCGGCGCCATCACCGAGCGCTGGATCACCCGGCGTCGCGCACGAGCTCGTCCAGCGTGACCGAGCGCAGCTCCTGCGCGTCGAGCAGGTCGAGCAGCCGGAGCAGCAGGGCCGCGCCGCCCGG
>JANXXR010000394.1 GCA_025350525.1 Deltaproteobacteria bacterium | reverse complement strand
CTGGCGCAGGACCCGGACGTCAGCACCGACGGCCCCTCGGTTGCGAAGCGGTTCGCCCGGCACCTCGAGCAGCTGAGGAAGAACAACCCGGTGGTCCAGTACACGCTGCTCTCCAAGGACCGCGGCCACGTCGTGGTCATCGCCGGCTACAAGAAGGACAGCGACCGCGGCGAGCTCTGGCTGCGCGTCGTCGATCCGGATTATCCGCAGGAGGATCTGCTCGGCGCGGGCAACTTCAAGATGATCACGCGGCCCGAGACGCCCGGCAAGGAGTTCTCCGAGTATTGGCTCAAGGCCGCGCGACTTTTGCAGCCGCATCCGGGCAAGCCCGGCAAGCGGCTCTTCGCCCACGCCGACGCCGAGGGCGGGCACTTCTTCTACGCCCTGCCCGACCCGCCGGTGAAGGACGACCACGAGCTGGTGCACAAGGTCGGCAAGGGGCTGGGCGAGACCGCCGGCAAGAAGGACGGCGCCGCGCCCAAGCAGGACGCTACCTCGAAGGACGGCGCCGCGCCGAAGCAGAACGCGACGTCAAAGGACGACGCCAAGCCGGCGGGCCCGGAAGCCTCCTGCCCGCCGCTCACCGGCGTCCCCCGGCTGCCCTTCTTCATCAACAGCTCGAACCTGGTCACGGGCGCGGCCATCACCTCGCTCTACCACCAGACCGAGCGCGGCCTGGGCGGCTTCTTCCCCCTGGGCGACAGCGGCCTGTTCCACTCGGGCGCGCACCTCACCCCCGCGCCCAACACGCCGATCATGGCCATGGCCGACGGCGATGTGGTGGCGGCGCGGCTGAGCATGGGGCCGGGCGAGCACGCCTGGGGCGACACCGGCTTCGTGCTCCTGCGCCACAAGGTCAAGGGCGACAAGAACGTATACTCGCTCTATCTTCACTTCAAGCGCGAGCCGCTTCATTCCGACACCACCGACGCGGGCTGGCTCAAGCGGCTGCTCATCGACGCCATGCAGGAGAAGGGCGCGGCCGCCAGGAAGCCCAAGTGGCGGGTGATGGAGGCGCAGCCAACCTGGAAGGACGCCGACAAGGGCAAATTCTCCCCCACCAACGTCGCCACCGACGACAAGCTCGAGGCCGGCGTCTACGAGGAGGACGAAGAGCTGGTCGCCGACCACAAGCGCTACGTCAAGCTCAAGGGCAAGTGGGTGCGCGCGCTCGGCCCCGACGGCAGCGGGCTGAAAGTGAAGGAGCTCTCGCCCTGGTCGGACTTCGATCTCGAGAAGGCCTGCAAGAACAGCCCGGCGGTGAAGGACCTGCGCGAGGGAAAGGTGGCCGTGCTCGACGCGCTCAAGAGCGACGACGGCAAGGGCCATAAGTACACGGTCGAGGCGGGCGAGACGGTGGGGCGGTCGGGCGCGTACCTCGGCTCGCCGGCGCTGCACTGGTCGGTCTTCTCCAAGGACGCGGTCTTCCCCACCGGCGCGCTGGGCGAGGCCGAGTTCACCGCCGACGAGGCGCCCAAGGTCGCGGACCTCGACCTCTCCTCGAAAGAGCACGGCACCAAGGAGCACGCCACTGCGCTCATCGAGGCGGTCGATCCGAAGAAGCAGTGGATCGGCAAGAAGGACCTCGAGTGGATCATCGAGCCCGGCGAGCTGCGCCACTTCTACCGCACGCCGACGCAGTGCTGGCGCGGCCGCTATCAGGCGGTGAAGGGGCTGGCGGACTTCAAGCTCGATCTCGAAAAATTGACCAAGCAGGATCGCTACAAGTCGCACACCGAGACCGAGCGCGGCGACTTCGTCAAGAGCGGAAAAGCCTTCCTCTTCTGGGACGAACTGGCCAAGGCCGACGACTTCCCCACCGACGGCAAGGCGGTCTTCGTCCATCCGGTGACGGCGCTGCGGATGATGTCGCAGGTGCGCGTCGAGCAGGACCACGACGACCCAAAGGAGGCCGACGGCGCAAACGCCGAGGACCGCACCCACGCCGGCGAGGACGTGGTCATCGTCGTCCGCGACGCCAAGGGTCCGCTGGCGGCAGTGGACGTCACCGTCAAGGCCGACGGCGCCGTCATCCTCACCGGCAAGACCGACTCGCAGGGCGAGATCATCGTCAAGATCGAGGACGTGGTCGGCAAGGACATCGAGGTCTCGGTCGATGCCTCGGTGGTCGGCGACAAAGGCCAGTTGGTGCAGGT
>JANXXR010000380.1 GCA_025350525.1 Deltaproteobacteria bacterium | reverse complement strand
CACCAGCAGCGAGAAGAAGACCGACGGCCCCACTTCCAGCAGCGCCTCGAGGCGGACTTTGTGGAAGTCGCCCTTGCGTCCTCGTCGACGGCGCCATCGTCGAGGTGGAGAACGCATATAACAAGCTCCATCTCTGGCAGGCCGGAGGACGCAAGGGCGACTTCCACAAAGTCCGCCTCGAGGCGCTGCTGGAAGTGGGGCCGTCGGTCTTCTTCTCGCTGCTGGTGATCGCGGTGGCCTTCTTGCCGGTCTTCACGCTCATCGATCAGGAGGGCCGGCTCTTCCGCCCGCTGGCGTGGTCGAAGAACCTGGCCATGGCCATCGCGGCGCTGCTCGCCATCACGCTCGACCCGGCGATGCGGATGATGTTCACGCGGATGGAGCCGTTCAAGCTCCGCTTCCGGCCGCTCACCTGGATCGCCAACACGCTCCTGGTCGGCAAGTACCAGGCGGAGGAGAAGCACCCCATCAGCCACTTCCTCCACCGCATCTACGAGCCGCCCTGCCGCTTCGTGCTGCGGCACGCGAAGGCGACCATCGCCTTGGCCGTCCTGCTGGTGGCTGCCACGGTCCCCGTCTACCTGAAGCTCGGCTCGGAGTTCATGCCGCCGCTCAACGAGGGCACGCTGCTCTACATGCCGACCACGCTGCCCGGCATGTCGGTGGGCGAGGCGCAAGGGATCCTCCAGACGCAGGACCGGATCCTGCGCGGGTTTCCTGAAGTGGAGAGCGTCTTCGGAAAGGCCGGGCGGGCCGAGTCCTCCACCGACCCGGCGCCTTTCTCGATGATGGAGACGACCATCGTCCTCAAGCCGGAATCGCAGTGGCGCGAGAACCCGCGCTGGTATTCGAAGTGGACGCCCCAATTCCTCCAGCGCCTCTTGCGGCCGTTCTGGCGCGACCGCATCTCAGAGGAGGAACTGGTCGAGGAGATGGACCGGGCGATGAAGGCCCCCGGCCTGACGACCGCCTGGACCATGCCCATCAAGGCGCGCCTCGACATGCTCTCCACCGGCATCCGCACGCCGGTTGGCCTCAAGATCAGCGGCGCCGACCTCACCGAGCTCGAGCGCATCGGCCGGGACGCCGAGGGAATCCTCCAGCGCGTTCCCAACACGCGCAGCGTCTTTGCCGAGCGCGTCGCCGGAGGATACTTCCTCGACTTCGTCCTCAAGCGCGACAAGCTGGCGCGCTACGGCCTCTCGGTGGACGACGCCAACACGCTGGTGATGACCGCGGTCGGCGGCGACAACCAGGGCACCACCGTCGAAGGCCGCGCTCGCTATCCCATCAACGTCCGTTACCAGCGCGATTACCGCGAGGATATCTCCGCGCTCAAGCGCGTCTTCGTGCCCATCGCCGGAGGCGGGCACATCCCCATCGAGGAGATCGCCGAGGTGCAGCTGGTGCAGGGCCCGTCGATGATCCGCGACGAGAACGGCCTGCTCGCGGGCTATGTCTTCGTCGACTTCGACACGGCGAAAGTGGACGTGGGCAGCTACGTGTCCGAGGCGAAGAAGGCGATCGCCGCCGGGCTCACCACGCCCGCCGGCTACTCGGTCACCTGGAGCGGACAGTACGAGAACATGCTGCGGGTGAAGGAGCGGCTGAAGGTCATCCTGCCCATCACGCTCGTCCTCATCTTCGCGCTGCTTTATATGAATACCAAGTCGGTCTTCAAAGCCGGATTGGTGATGATGGCGGTGCCCTTCTCGGCCATCGGCGCGGTCTGGCTGCTCTTCCTGCTCGGGTTCAACGTCTCCATCGCGGTCTGGGTGGGGATGATCGCGCTGATGGGACTCGACGCCGAGACCGGTGTCTTCATGCTCGTCTTCCTCGACCTCTCGCACGACGCGGCTAAAGCCGAAGGGCGGCTGCGCAGCGAAGGCGACCTGGTCGAGGCGATCATCCATGGCGCGGTCAAGCGCGTGCGTCCGAAGGCCATGACGGTGTTCGCCGCCTTCGCCGGCCTCTTGCCCATCCTCTGGTCCACCGGCACCGGCGCCGACGTGATGAAGCGGATCGCCGCGCCGATGGTCGGCGGGCTGGTCACTTCCTTCCTGCTCGAGTTGCTGGTCTACCCGGCTGTCTACTTCCTCTGGAAGCGGCGCGGATTGGCGGGCGAGACGGAGGTGGTGGCGGTCGCGCCGGTGCCGCAGACGGCGTGATTGCTCATGCGATTTTTTTGGGGCGCTGCGCGGCGAGCCGCGCAGCGGCGTAGCGCCCAAAAAAAAAGAACCGCTCGTTTGCGTAATTCGCGGCCAGTCGGACAGAGCCTCGAGCGTCACCGCCCGAGGCCCCGTCTCCGTGCTCTCACGCCGTCATGGGCCTGAGCGCCGCCGGCAATCGCCGCTGCGCGAGGACCCCCCAGCCGAGGAACACCACCTCCGCCACCGCGACCACGATCATCCAGGTGACCACCGGCGAGTCGCCCGTCGCGTAGCTGTGCATCCCGCTGGTGAGCACGAAGTTCACGCCCAGGTACGTCATCAGGATCGACTGGAAGGCGACGATGCTCATGGCCGCCACGCCGAACTTGCCCAAGAGCTTGTCCCAGCGCGCGTGGAGGATCCCCAGGTAGGCGAGAAAGGCGACCAGCGACCAGACCTCCTTGGGGTCCCATCCCCAGTAGCGCCCCCACGACGAGGAGGCCCAGATCGAGCCGGTCATGATGCCGGTGACCAGCAGGATCGCGCCCACGTGCATGTACCAATAGAGCAGGTCGTTCATGCGCTCGATGAGCGCGAGCCGGCGCGGGGCAAAGATGGTGAAGCCGATCTGCATGTGCGCGATGACCACGCCGAGCGCGAGCACCGAGTAGCTGATCATGATGATGGGCACGTGGATGGCGAGCCAGGGCGTGCCCGAGAGCACGGGCGCCACCGGATGGATGAAGCTGTCGATGGGCAAGAGGTCGGTGAGCGCCATGGTGAGGGCGGACATGGCGCAGGCGTTGAGCACCACCAGCCGGCTGCGCAGGACGGCGAAGGCGACGATGGCGAAGAGGCCCACGCCCCAGGCGAGGAAGAGCAGCGACTCGTACATGTTGGCCGCGGGGATGCGGCCGGCGATGGCCCAGCGGGTGGCGATGCCCCAGGTCATCACCGCGAATCCGGCCAGAAGGCCCGCGAGCGCGAGGCGGTCGAGCCATTTGCGCTTGCCGTTCCAGGCGAGGACCGAGAGCACCAGCGAGGCGAGGAGCACCAGCCACGCCACCCGCGTCGGGCGCACCTGGTTGTAGGTGATCTCGCGATCGATGGCAGCGGTGGAAGGCCAGCCCTCGAGGCGCGGGCGGTCGGCCAGCGCGACTGGATCGGCCGACACCTCCCAGCGCTCCTTCGCCGGGTTGGCGCGGATGATGTCGTGATTGAGGAACTTTTGCATCCACTCCATCCGCTCGACGAGCTTGGCGGCGGCGGGGTTCTTCCCGGTGTCCTGCATCAGCTCCGCGAGCGCCGGGTTCTGGGCCACCTGCACGAAGGACGCGTGCGTGGTGCCGGCAGGCCAGCCCGCCGCCTTCACCAGCGCCGGGCTGCCGATCTTCACATACGGCCGCTCGGCCGCCGCCTGCGGCTCGAGGGACCAGCGCGTCACCGTCGCCAGCGCGTCCTCGCCCTCCCAGGTCCGCGCGCCGGTGACGTTCCAGATCGCCTCGCGCGCCACCGTGTCGAGCGGCATCACCCGGCCATCGTGCTGCACCGGCAGCCGCCGCAGCGAGGCGAGCGGCTCGGCCCGCGCGCCTGTCGCCATCAACGCGAAGACGATGCCGGCGGCGATGGCCATCTTCTGCTTCGCTGCCGTCTGGACCGCGTACGCCTGCCGGGCCCGGGTGGCGAGGATGCGCGTGGTCAGCACCGCGCACATGCCGAGGACGAGGAGCCCATAGCCGAAGAAGACGATGGGCTGGCCCGGATCCCGGGAGGCGGCGAGGACGGTGGCGCTGCGCCCCTCCTCCTGCTTGTAGCTCGACTGGAACAAGGTCCACCCGCCGTGCGCGAGCGGGTGGTTCATCCAGATGGCCTGCTTGACGCCGTCCACCTCCACCTCGCTGCGGAAGTTGGCCGGCATGGTCGTGCCCGGATAGCGCTCGATGGTGAAGCGGTCGAGCTTGACGGCGAAAGGCAGCTCGTTGGAGGTGGCGCCCTCCCAGATCTCGAGGTGCGCTTCCTGCTTGAAGAAGAAGGAGACGCAGGCGCCGATGAGGATGATGAGCAGCGCGCTGTGGGTGGTGAGGAAGCCCGCCCGCGCCTTGCCCCAGGGGAAGTGCACCGCGATCGAGCAGGCCACGTTGGCGGCGAAGACCGCCTCCAGCGCGATGAACCACCCGGCGTAGTAGACGAGGCGGCCGGCCTCCTCGGTGCCCCGCGCCGATTCGACGATGGTGCCGGCCGCGAGGGAGACAAGGAGCAGCGCGAAGAGCGCGACCGCGAGCTTGAGAGAGCCGAGCTTGAGGAGAAGAGTCTTCATCGGAAGGCCTCGTTGGTGTGACAGCCCTTGCAGGATTCCTGCGCGGTGCTGCCGGAGCGGAAGAGCCGGGGGTTGTCGGACCCGTGCGGGTCGTGACAGCTGGTGCAGGAGAAGGGCTGGCCGGGCCGGCGCGGATCGGGTCCGCCCGCGACCTTGTGGCCGACGCCGGTGTGCGCGCCGTCGGACTGTGCCTGGTGGCAAGAGCTGCACAGCGCGTTGGTGTCCTTGACCAGGCCCTTGGCGTGGTCCGACGCGTGTGGATCGTGGCAGGCGACGCAGCCGTAGCGGGCGAGTGCCTTGTGCGGCACCTTCGACTTGAGCTTTCCGCCCAGCGCCGCGTGGCACTTGAGGCAGAGGTCGTTGCCCTCGGCGTCGGCGAGGTTGAAGCGGAAGTCGCCGCCGTGCGCGTCGTGGCAGGAGGTGCA